>NZ_MUYZ01000634.1:0-1347 GCF_003013775.1 Micromonospora sp. MH33 | reverse complement strand
CCCAGACCCAGGTCGTCTCGCACACCCTGGTCTGGTACCCGGCGCCCGGCGCGCCCCCGGCGGCGCACCGCACGGTCTGGGTGGCGCTGCGCCTGTCGGTCGCCGACGCCCGCGCCGAGACGGTCAGCCGGGGCGGCGGCCTGCGCGGCGTGCACCGTACGGTCGCCGCCGGCATCGGCCGGCTCGGCAAGGCCCTCAACGCCGCCGGCCTCGGCCACCGGGTGCTCGGCCGGGAGGAGCTGCACGCGGCGGTGGTCTCCGGCGCCGGGCTCGACCTGGCCCCGGAATCCCCGGTGGAGAGCTGGACCAGCCTGCGCGGCGGTGGCTGGACGCAGCGGTGCCTGGCGCTGCGGGTCCGCCCCAACGGTTCGCTGGGCGCGCTGGTGGACGCGGTGACCGCCACCTCCGCCCCGTCGCACACGGTCGCGGCGGTGGTGCTCCCCGGCGGCCGGCAACTCCCGCCGCTGCTGCGCGTGGCGGCCATGGACGGCCACGCCGAGGCGCTGGTGAAGGTGGTCCGGGACGTGGCCCGCCGCTCCGGCGTGCCGGCCCGCCCGCTGGACGGGCAGCACGGGCCCGGCGTCTACGCCACCGCTCCGGTCGGCACCGCGATGGGGACGGTCACGGTCGAAGGTTGACGATCCAGCCGTAGAGGCCGCAGACCCAGACGGCCAGCGGCACCAGGGCGACGATCAGCAGGATCTCGACGATGTCCAGGGTGCGGCCCCAGACCGGCGAGATCCGCTTGCCCGCCACGGTGAGCCCGTAGATCAGGCTGATCACGGTCACCACCAGCAGGCCGCCCAGGATCAGCCCGAGCCGGACCGCGAGCGAGCCGGCGCCGAAGGTGGCCGCGGCGGCCAGCCCGAGGCCCACCGTGCCGGCCAGGAGCACCGGCGTGCGCTGGCCGCGGCCGAGGAACGGGCGGGCCCGCAGCAGCGCCAGCAGGGCCAGCACCAGGCAGAGCAGCACCGCCGGCAGCCGGCCGTTGTCGGCGAGCACCAGCTCGCCCCCGAGCACCAGCACCGACACCGTCCAGAGCAGGCCGGTGAGGAACGCGTCGGCCCGCTCGCTGTTGCGCAGCACCTGCGGGCCGTCCACCGACTCGGTGTCGCTCTTCAGGTCGTCCGGGCCGGTCGGGATCGACGGCACCGGCAGCCGGGCCAGCCGGTAGGAGATCATCGGCAGCGCCGGCAGCGCGCCGAACGCCACGGCCGCCACCACCGCCGCGGCGGCCGCCGCGCCGATGCCGAAGGCCAGGCAGAGCGCCGCGCCGAAGCCGACCGCCACGCCCACCCCGACCGCGCCGAGGAAGAGCGGCAGCCGGTCCCCGACGGCCAGCGCGGC
>NZ_MUYZ01000633.1:0-1348 GCF_003013775.1 Micromonospora sp. MH33 | reverse complement strand
AACCCTCCGCACTGCGATACGACACCCGCCAACCACCATCAACCCACACCACCGACGGCTCCACCCCAGCCGCCCACCCCGACGACAACCCAACCCCGCCATCGGCCGAAGCCGCACCAGCCCACTCGAACGCCGCCGGCCCCCCAGGTAACCCACCCCCGGTACGCCGACGCTTCGCGGCTGGCCCCGCTGCGGCGCGCTCCCTGCGCTCCTTCCGCTTCTGAAGCTTCTCAATGAGCGCGCCGAACTCGGCGTCGGTCTTGCCCGTGTTGACAAGCCGGTAGGCGTGCGTGGGTATCTGCGACACGTCGTATAGCGAGTTGGCTTCCAGGTAGGCAGCCTTGGCTGCGTCGTCCAACGGCTTCAACGGCGCCTTGACCACCACGAAAATGCTGTTGACGCGATCCGGTCCGACCCGCCGCTTTCCCACCCGCAGGGTGATCGCCGTCCCCGCGGACAGATTCACCTCCAGCCCATCGACTGTCTTACCCGGACCGCCGACCCGAAGATCGAGGGGTTTGGGAAGTGCGGCATTAGCTATCAAATTGTCGTGGAAAACAATTGCATCGTCAAGCACCACTCGATCCCACGACTCCCAGAAGGCGTTTTTGCGCAGCCGCTCGATGTCGCGCGCAGCGGGGGCGGGATCGGTCAACCTCAGATACAGGACCTGCCCCCCGTACCGCTCGGCCGGGATCTCCGCAACCGCGAGGGGTCGATCATTGAGGTCATACCCGACTTCGAGAACAACCTTCGCCATGCCTCTGGGAATGACAAACGGAGTTCCGTCGGCATATTTGGCCCGCGCGATAAGGGCTTTCCTTGGGGCCTTTCCTTCATCACCCTGACTGAACCCTGCGGTCAAAGCGCCGCGTTCGCTCACTGACGTCACCATGCGGAAGGAATCCTTGAACGACGGCTTGTCGAATTCCAGCGTCCGTTCCGCTCGGTCCGCCTTGCGCAGCCGCTCGATGTCGTGCGTGGTGGGGGCGGGATCGGTCAACTGTAGGTACAGTGCCCGCCCCTCGTTCCGCTCGGCCGGGATTTCCACAACCGCGAGGGGCCGACCGCCGGTGTCATACCCGACTTCGAGAATCACGTTTGCCATATCAGCCTGGCTGAACGACGATCCGTCGGCCACTCTGGCCCGCGGGATATAGGGATCCCTCTTGGCGGACCCGGTTTCATCGATCCCACCGAAGCGTATACTCAAATTACCCGAGCTGCTCACTTTCGCTGCCCGCCGGAAGGAGTCAACGAAACCAGGCTTTTCAAATTGCCAAACTCGGGTGGGTACTCTTTTCCGCAATTCCTCCAGCTCGGCGCCCTCGAACTCGCGGTCGAGTTT
>NZ_MUYZ01000632.1:0-1365 GCF_003013775.1 Micromonospora sp. MH33 | reverse complement strand
CGGGCCGGTCGGCGCGGGCGCGGCGCAGCGCGGCGCGGGCGGCCGGCTCGGCCCGCCGGTGGGTGTGGAAGTGGCCGGGGTGGTAGAGGTGCGAGCGGGTGCCGGCGGCGGCGAGCGCCGGACCGACCAGGAACAGCGTGTGCTTCCAGAGTTTGTGCGCCTTGACGGTGGCCTCCAGCTCGCCCAGCGCGCACCGGACCACCAGCTCGTCCGGCCAGGTCGCCTGGTAGGCGACCACCACCGGGGTCTCCGGCGGGTAACCGCCGGCCAGCAGCTCCGCCTGCGCCTGCCCGGAGCGTGCGGCGGAGAGGAACAACGCCATGGTGGTGCCGTGCCGGGCGAACTCGCGGACCCGCTCGCCGGGCGGCATCGGCGTCTTGCCGCCCTCCAGGCGGGTGAGGATCACCGACTGGGCGACCTCGGGGATGGTCAGCTCCCGGCCGACCAGCGCGGCGACCGCGGTGAACGAGGACACCCCGGGCACCACCTCCACGGCCAGGCCGAGGGCGTGGCACAGGTCGAGCTGCTCCTGTACGGCACCCCACAGGGCCGGGTCGCCGGAGTGGATCCGGGCCACGGTCAGCCCCTCGACGGCGGCCCGCTCGTAGAGCGGCCGGACCCCCTCGATGGGCAGCTGGGACGAGTCGACGATCTCGGCGCCCGGGCGGGCGTGGGCGAGCACGTCGGCGTGCACCAGGCTGGCCGCCCAGATCACCACGTCGGCCTCGGCGATGACCCGGGCGGCGCGCAGGGTGAGCAGGTCGGCGGCGCCGGGGCCGGCCCCGACGAACCAGACCTTGCCGGTGGTGGTCACAGTTTTCCTCCCCGCCCGTCCCGGCGGGCCGGGACCAGCAGCGTCGACAGGTAGGGCAGGTCGGCGGCGGCGTCGTCCACCGGCCCGATCCGCTCGCCCGGCAGGCCGAGTGCCCGGCCCAGCACGGCGTCGGCGAGGCGGCCCTGCCGGCGCAGTTCGTCGACCAGGTCGGGGTGGCGGCGCCAGCCCTTGTAGACGACGACGGTGCCGGGGCCGGCGAGCGCGTCGGCGACCGGCGTGAGCCCGGCCGTGGCGGGCAGCAGGGTGAGCGGTTCGCGACCCTCGCAGAGCGGCACGCCGGCGCGGGCGGCCAGCTCCTGCATGGCGGTGATGCCGGGCACGGTGCGTACCTCGACTCCGGGCCGCCGGGCCCGGACGCCGTCGGCCAGGTAGCCGAAGGTGGAGTAGACGTTGGGGTCGCCGATGGTGGCGAAGGCGACCGCCCGGGCGCCCGCGTCGACGGCGGCCACCACGGCCGCCGCCGCGGCGGCCCAGGCCCGCTCCCGGCGGGCGGTCACCCCGCCCCGGTCGTCCAGGGCGAACGGCAGCCG
>NZ_MUYZ01000631.1:0-1368 GCF_003013775.1 Micromonospora sp. MH33 | reverse complement strand
CGGTCCAGCTCGAACCGGGCGGTGGCGGCGGTGTCCGCGACCCCGCCCGCGCCACCCGGCCGCACAGGCGGCGGCACCGCGCCGACCACGCCGAGGCCGGCGGCCACGGTGAGCAGGTTCCGGGCGCTCGTCTCGTCCCAGCCGTCGGTCTCCGGGTCGGGCAGCGCGGCCAGGCCGCCGGCGGTGTCGCGGGCCGCCTGCCAGGTCTCGTCGGCGTGCGCCTTGGTGTCCGTGTCCATCTGCGGCGGGACCGAGGGGTCGACGCCGAGGTCGGCGGCGACCGCGGGGCGGGACCGGCCGAACAGGTCGCGCAGCACGGTGACGGCGTGCAGGAACTCGGCCAGGCTGACGCGCTCCAGCGGCCAGCCGGGGTCCCGGTCGTAGTCCAGTTCGAGGGTCCAGTCGTCGCCGACCTCGGTGGGGCGCAGCGGGCCCCAGGCGTCCAGGGCGATCCGCCGGTCCAGCTCGGCGTCGTCCGGCCGGCCGGGGTGCGGCGGCGCGGCGAGCAGGTCCACCACCGGCGTCTGGATCCGGTCCAGGCTGGCCGGGCGCCAGACGGTGGCGGTGACCCCGTCCGGGGCGTGCCAGCGGTAGCGCCAGAACACCCGGAACGAGGGCGGCAGCAGCACGGCGGCGAGCGCGTCCACGGCGACCCCGGCGAGCCGCGGGTGGTGGCCGCGGGCGGCCGGCCAGTCCTGGCGGAGCCGGTCGAAGCGGCTGTCCACGTTGACCAGCAGCAGCACCCGGTGGGTGAGCGTCGCCCCGGTCGCCGGGGTCCGGGTGACGTGCAGCTCGGGCGGGTTGGTGGCCGCGCCGGAGGCGGCGTCCACGGCCGCCGCGGCCCGGTTCGCGTCGCCCAGGGCGAGCTGGTGCACGCTCTCGGCGAGCAGCGTGTCGGAGACCGCGTCGACCGCGTCGGCCAGGTCGGCGAGCACCTCCCGGACGGCGGCGCGCTCGCCGGCCGGCCGGGCGGCCAGCCAGCTGTCGAGCCCACCGGCGGTGTGCAGCCGGTGCAGCTCCAGACCGTCCACGGTGGCGGTCGACTCGACGGTGACCGAGACCCGGGTGCGGCCGTCGTCGGCCGGGTCGACCCTGTGCGCCCGGACCGGGGCGAGCCGGCGCAGCGCCGGCAGCAGCTGGTCCCACGGGCCGGCCGGGTGGTCGTGCAGGCCGCGCTCGAACCGGTAGCCGAGCAGCGCGCCGAGGCTCTGCCCCGCCCGGACGCCGTCGAGGAGCTGCTCGGCGAGGCGGACCCGGCGGGAGGAGAGCTCCACCTTGAGGGCCGGGTCGCCGCCGTGGCTGCGGGACGCGCTGCGCAGCACCGCGGCGGTCACCGCCTGCGCCGGGGAGGGCGCGTGCACATGGCCG
>NZ_MUYZ01000630.1:0-1378 GCF_003013775.1 Micromonospora sp. MH33 | reverse complement strand
CCCGGCCGGCCAGTGCGGCCCGGTGTCGCGGGTCGTTGGCGAGCAGCGGGCGGGCGAACCCGGCGAAGACCACCGGCGGGGCGGCCCCCTCGGGCCGGGCCGACCAGAGCCGCTGCCGCAGGTCGGCGAGGACCGCCGGGTCCTCGTGCGGGTCGGGGAACCGGATCATCCGCTCGTGGCCCCGGGTCGCGCCGCGCGGGCCGCCCAGCCCGCCGGCGGTGTTCACCACCGCGCTCCCGACCGGCAGGCCGGCCGCCGAGTCGTTGGTCGGCTCCAGCACGGCCGAACCGCCGGGCAGCGCCACCCGGACCGGGAACTGGCCGAGCAGCGGGTCGCGCGGACCGCCGATGCCGAGGTCGCCCTCGCCGGCCAGGACCAGGTGGATCCCGTACGACCGGGCGGCGCGGGCCAGCCCGTCCAGTCGGGCGAGCAGGTCGGCGGCGAGCCGGTCCCGCTCGCGCAGCAGCAGCAGCGGGAAGTTGTCGATCACGCAGACGACCCGGGGCAGCGACTGGTGCTGGCGCAGCTCGGCGTAGCGCTGCCCGCCGGCCCGTCGGGCCGCCTCCTCCCGGCGGCGCAGCTCCGCCTCCAGCTCGCCGAGCAGGTCCGCCACGTACTCGCGGTCGGCGGCCATCCCGGCGGCCCGGACCTGCGGCACCCAGGACCGGTCACGCTCGGTCTGGAGGAACTCCACGAAGGACTCGCCGTCGTCGAGGTCGGCCAGGTAGAGCACCAGCTCGTCCGGGCCGTAGCGGGCGGCCAGGCCGAAGAGCGCGTCGGTGAGGAACGCCGACCGGCCGGCCTGGGAGCGGCCGCTGACCAGCCAGTGCGGGGTCAGCTCGGTGAAGCCCAGGCTGACCGGCCGCCCGGCGGCGTCACCGACCGTCGTGGTGAGCCCGTCGACCGAACCCTCCGCCCAGAGCTCGCCGTCGGGCAGCAGGTCGGTGAGGGCGAGGCGGGAGCCGTCCTCGATCTGCCGGACCAGCCGCCGGCACACCCCGGCCACCAGTTCCTCGGGCGGGTCCTCGTCGAGGAAGACCGGGGAGTTCAACCCGCCCGGCGGCTCCGCCCCGGGGCTGCTGAAGCCGGCGGCGGGTGGATCGCCGACCAGCGCGTACGCGGTGCGCACCGCGAGCGGGGTGGCCTGCGGCAGCGGCGCCGTGTCGGGCCAGCCGGCCACCACCAGGTGCAGCCCGGCCCGGGGACCATGCGCGGCCAGCTCGGCGAGCCGGTCGAGATCGGACGGGGCGGCCCCGTCGGGCAGGGCGGCCACCACCAGCAGGAGCGTACGGTCGTGCCCGCGCTGCCGGGCGGTGCCGGCGGCCACCCACTGCTCGGCCTCGGCCAGCACCGCCCGCAGCCCGGTCAGGTCGTGGGC
>NZ_MUYZ01000063.1:0-28031 GCF_003013775.1 Micromonospora sp. MH33 | reverse complement strand
CCCCAACGACGCGAACCCGGGTACCGCGATCGCCACCGCCCGCCGCACCGGCGGCACCGGCGGCGGCTCAGCGACCGGGACGTCCGCGCCTGGGTTGATACCGCCCGCGTCGGCGGCCCCCCGCGCCGCCGCGAGGGCCGGGTCGGCCACCATTACCGGGGCGACACCGGCGTTCTCGATAAACACCTTCTCCAGCAGCGGCATCTGTGCTGCCCCACCGGCGCAGTAGACGCCGGCGATGCTGCCCGGATCCACTTCGGCCGCGGTGATCGCTTCGGTCGTCAGCTGCGCTGCCCGGCACAGCACCGGGCGCGCCGCCTGCTCCAACATCTGCCCGTTGACCACGGCCGCCGGCCCGGCGGGCAGCGGGACGGTGACCGCGGGGTGGTCGGTGAGCGCGTGCTTGGCGGCCTGAACACTCGCTGCGAGCGCCCACCTCTCGCCCTCACCGGCGGTCGAGGTGCCCTCGCCTCCGGTCAGGATGGTGGTCAACGCGTGGTCGATCGCGGTACCGCCAGCGCCCGGGTCGGCCAAGGTAGCGAGGACCTCGAACCCGACCGGCCCGCGCCGCAGGACACTGACCTCGGCGCCTGCGCCCACGTCGCACACGACAACGAAGGACCCGACCGGCAGCTGCACGCCGCAGGCCACGAGATGCTGCGCTACGGCCACCGGCGCCTCGACCAACCGCGGCTGCGCCAGCCCCGCGCGGTGCGCGGCGTGGCGCATCCAGGTACGCCGTCGCGGCCCCCACCCGGCCGGCACCACGAGCCGCACATCCTCGATCGGGAACCCCGCCGTGCGCTGCGCCTCGTCGGCGACCCGCCGTAGCGTCGCCGCGACCACGTCCAGCGCCTCCACCTCCGTGCCGGCGACAGTCAGCTGCTGCTCGGGAGACCGGCGGGGTGCCGGGATGAACCTGTCCGGTTGCGTGGCGGCGCCCTGCCAGGCTCGCTGGCCGGTCAGCAGGTTCCCGTCAGGGGCCAGGAACACCGCGCTGGGCAGCGCTGGTTGGCCATCGAACATCAGCGGCGCCGACGTGCCGTCGGGCCATGCCAGCACCGCCACGGTGCTGGCGCTGCCGCAGTCGATCGCCAGGCGCGCCTCCCCCGTACCCATAGACCTCAGTCAAACATGAGGATCACATTCACGTCACCCGCGAATTACTCACAGCCATCAAAACCGGGGTCCGGCGGAGGACCGCCCGGAGCCGCCAGCGTAGGTGCACGGCGGCCGGCCGAACCCTGACTCGAACCCGGCGCGGGGCTGCCGACGACTTGACCCGATAGCGCACCGTCGATATCCAACCTGTCCACACCACCCTTGTTGGAGGAAGCCATGAAGCCACGCACCAGCCCGAGATCCGCACAAGCACAAGCTATCGCCGACAGGTGGACGCAGGCGGCGCTGTCCTGCGAACCCGCCGACCACGCGCGCGCCGAGGCCGCCGTCGGTCTGGCCTACTGGGCGGCAGGGCACCCCGAACCCTCCCGATTCCTCTGGTGCCCCTCTCCCCCCGCCGCTATGGAACAGCTGCACCGTGTCATCGGCGACGGGCACACGTCGCTGGTCACGTCGGTCCGGCGCGACAACCTCAACCGGTCCCTCGCCGCCGCGCGGGCGCCGATCTGGGAGCAGACCAGCAAGCTCGACCGGCTCACGGCCCACGGGGACTTCCACCAGTTCATGGAGTGGACGGGCTACTACGGCGAACAGCGCTACGACGGCGTCGAAGCCCGCTACGACCTCATGCAGTACCCCTACCGCTGCAACCCGGTCACCGAACCCGAAGGCGCCGCCCTCGCACCCGTGCTGCACGCGGTGCGGCAGGTGTACGACCTCGCGCATGCCCCGATCTGGGCGAGCATCGACCGCAACATCACCGCCAGCTATACCCTGGTGCCCGCCAGGTTCTGGGACACCGGGAGCAGCATCGTGGACCAGGACGACGAGGGCCACGCCGTCGTCCGCTACTGCCTGAACCCGCGCGACTGGTTCTTCGAACCAGCCTGGAACTTCTACCCCGATTGGCTCCTTCTCGCCGCCATCGACACCTACCAACAGATGCTCGGAATCACTCCTGATCCCGCCTGGGAAGGGTGCAGGGAGGTGGCGCTGGCTGCAGGGCCGTGGTGGCCATTCGCCGACGTCGCGGTCATGAGCGAACGTCCCACTCGTCTGCGGGTCAATGGGCTGGGCCAGCTGCACGTCGAAGACGAGCCGGTGGTCGTCGGGCCCGATGGGAGCCAGACGTGAGCCCGCGACGGCAACATGCTTCCGCCACCGTGACCAGTGGTCACAGACGGGGATGCGCTCGTGCCCAATGCCGATCTTCGGACTGACAGGCGGCGTACGAGGACGAGGCGGCCAGGCTCTCACACTGGGCCTGGCCGCCCCTCCGTCACAACGACTAACGCTGCAGATCGCCCGGCTAAGGGTCAGGAGGCGCAGGTGTTCAGCATGCTCTGCAGGGCGGACTTCTCCGACGACTGCAGGCTCAGACCCCAGGCATACTTCACGGTGATCCACATCTTGCTGTAGGTGCATCGGTAGGACGACAGGGGCGGCTGCCAGGTGGAGGGGTCTTGGTCGCCCTTGGCCTGGTTGACGTTGTCGGTGACAGCGACCAGCTGCGGGCGGGTCAGGTCGTTGGCGAAGCTTTGTCGCCGGCTGGTGGTCCATCCGCTGGCACCGGATCGCCATGCCTCGGCAAGGGGTACCACGTGGTCGATGTCGACGTCGGAGGCGGCGGACCAGGTCCCGCCGTCGTACGGGCTGTACCAGCGGCCCGACAACGCAGCGCAGCTGCTGTCGGTGACGACGGAGGTGCCGTCGCGCTTGAGGACGGTCTCGCGGGTGTTGCAGGTGCCGCTGATGGTGATCCAGTGCGGGAACAGGTCCCGGGAGTACCCGCTCGTCGAGCCTTCAGTGCGGACGGTCAGCGCGTTGAGCTGTGACTGGGCGGTCGACTTGGACGGGATGCCGGGAGGCGTCGCCAGCGCTGGCGCAGCGTCCACGGCGAGTAGGTAGGCGGCGATCAGGGCCACGGCGGCTGCGGCGGTGACGGCTCGCCGCCACAGCACGGGTCGGGGGGACTGTCGGGTGACTGGCATGAAGGCCTCCTCGGGAGCGCGATGAACAGCGACCATCTCGGCCGAGCATGTCCATCGAAGGTCGCCTTTGCGAAGAGGGAAAGGGCTTTCTGCAAATACTGGTCCCGTGCCAGCTTGCCGGCGCCGCGCCAGCGACCGGGCGGGCAAGCCTCTTGCCGCTGGTGTGCTCGCGCGTGTCGGCATGGCTCCGGCGCGGCGATGGTCGCTTCGGCGGCGTCTACAGTAAGGCTCTCAGGCTGGTAGCACACCTGGAGGTGTCAGCCGGCTGGGCTAAGACACGCTCTTAAGGACAAGCAGGATCAGTCGCTCGCCAAGTGTCGGCGCGTCGCATCCGGGCCGGGATCGTCGATCCCGGCCCCTTGTGCGGGCACGTCAGAGCTGCTGCCTGACGACCGCCGGGGCCTGCTCCAGCACCGCGGACGGCAGCTGCGGCCCTGCCGGCAGTGCCAGCGGCGCCTTGGCCCGGGTGACCAGCTCCACCACGGTCCGGCTGAGCCGCTCCGAAGACTCCGACATGGACCGGTTGGCGCTGACAATAGCCCCGACCACGTCGGCCCGGGCCTGCTGCCCGTAGCGGACGGCGTCCTCGATTCCCCGGGCCTGCGCGTCGATCGACTCGGCGACCGCCAGGATGGTCTCCGGGCGGACGGTCGGGGTCTGGATCACCCGGGCGATCTGCGGCACCGCCGTCTTCGACGCCGTCGCGTACGCCGACAGCACGTCGTTGGCGCCGTCGGCGACCGCCTGCTGCATGTCGGCGGCCTGGTTGGCCTGCAGCAGCAGCGCCCACTGGGCGATGGTGAGCTTCATCGTCGGGATGGTCAGGTTGATCAGCAGCGCCAGCCGCTGACCGAGCCCATAGTTGAGGGTTCGGATGTTGCGTACCTGCGGTGAGGTGGACCAGGCGACGAAGAGCCGCTGCTGGAACTCGTTGATCCGCACCTCGAGGGCCTGAATGAACTCGGTGACCACCGACAGCCGCTCCCGGCGGTCCCGCTCGTCCGGCGCACCGGGAGTGACGACGATGGACTTCGCCTCGCCGAGGGCCTCGTCGCGGACCAGCTCCATCACCGCGATCGCGCCGACCAGCTGGCCGATGGCCGCCTCGTTGGCCTTGTAGAGCTCGTCACAGAGCACCACGTTACGGCGCAGCTGCAGCTGCTTGTCGCTGAGCTGCCCGGCGACCCGGTCGAGCTGCTGCTCGACGGTGCGCGCCTCCTCGAAGAGCATCTCCAGCAGGTCCCGGCCCTTTCGGAACAGGCCGCGGATGGCGTCGGAGAACTTGGTGAAGGTCTCCCGCACCTTGGGGTCGCTCGGGTCGTACTTGCGGCGGAATCCGCGCATCCGGTCGTTGATCTCGTGCATGATGCTGGTCAGCTCCGGGATGTCGACCCGGCCGATCTCTCGGAAGATCCGGCTGACCTGGGCGTTGACCTGGTCGAGCGCCTGGTTGCCGAAGCTCGCCAGCGCCTCGGTGTTGACCAGCATCGTCGGGTAGAGCTGCCGGGCCGCCTGCCGCGCCTGGTCGAATTGCGCTGGGGTGAGCAGCTCCTTGCAGGCAAACGTCGCCGGCTCGGCGCCGGCGGACAGTGCGGTGGTGATGGCGGCGTCGGCGGCGCCGGCGGGCGGGTCGGCCTGCCCGCCGACGATGGTGCCGAAGTCGATCTGCAGTCCCTCACTCATGGCAGTTTCCTTATCCGCAGGTGGTGGCGTTCTTTATGCAGCCGAGCAGGGCGAGCGTCACGTCTGCGGCGGGCGCGGGCGCGGCGCGGATCTGGTCGGCGAGGCCGATGCCGGGGAAGTCGCCGACGTCGTTGGCGCCGACCTGCACGGCGGAGCGGAAGCCGTACCGCTTCCAGGCGATTTGCTGGATCTTCGGATCCTTCATCGCCTCGGCGAACCGGCCGGCATCGGGATCGAGGGCCAGCACCGGGTGGTCGCTGTAGATGGTCGGGTCCGGGTAGAGCACTCGGACGTTCTTCAGCAGAGTGGCGCTGGCGTCGCCACTCTGCACCACCTGCTGGATGATCTGGTTCTCGTAACCGGCGTAGAGCGGCGCCTTGAACTCCCCGCCCTGGGTGAGCCACTCCCGGAACCCTGAGTCGGAGCTGCGCGACTGCAGACCCTGCGCGTCGTGCAGGGCACGCATGGTGGGAAGCGCCTTGCGGGCCTGGGCCAGGCTCGGCGCGGAAAAACCGTCGGCAGTGGCGATGATGCCGAGCTGCAGCTGGGCCATGGTGAAACCGCTGTTGGACTTGGCCGGGTCGGTACTGGAAACGGTGATCGGGCCGCGTAGGTCGGCTGCACCGAGCTGCTCCCAGGTGCCCCGCTTGACCACGTGGTCCAGGAGTAGGGCCTTCATGTTCACCACGAAGTACCGGTCGCCGCGACGCTGCACAATGCCCTTCTTCAGCAGCGCGTCGGTGCCGCGCGGCCCGGCGTAGATGACCTCCGGCGACTGGAGCACGTTCTCGGCCCGGTAGCCGGCGAACGCCCCGGCGTGCTGTGCCTCGAAGACGCCCTGGGCGCTGGCGCTCGAGGGCCAGAGGCAGTCCAGCTTACGGGCCTTGATCTCCTCGGTGCTCAACTGCACCTGGTCGTACGAACCGAGCGGTTGGAAGGCCACCTCCAGCCGGTAGTCGTCGCGCAGGACCCGTTTGACCTCCGCGTCGGCCATCAGCTCCGACTTTTCCGAACCGCCGACGCAGGTGACGGTGGTGGGCGGGCCGGCGGTGGCCGGGGTGCTGCCCGACCGCTTCCAGAGCACCGCCGCGACGACGCAGACGGCGATCACCGTGACCAGTCCGATCAGGAACCGGATGCTCGGCAATCTCAACGTGACTCCTTCATCGGCCCAGGTCGGGCAGGCTCGGTGGGGCGACGGTGTCCAGGTTGGCGGTGTACTGCGCGATCTCGCCCTGGTTGACCAAGCGGACGCTGTCCAGGGCGAAGTCGGCGAAGCGGCGAAACGCCTGCTCGCCGTCACGTTGCAGCCGCTCCGGATCGTGGTAGAGCACGGGCTGGCGCTGGATGTCCAGGTACTGTCGGACCACCCCGTCCAGGCTGCGTAGATGCCCGCCGACCTGGGCTGCGGTGGAGTAGAGGCTGTCCGGTGAGCGGTCCCGGACCCGGTCGAACAGCTCCGGGACGTACCGGCAGGCGTCTGTCAGCGCACTGCGGGCCTCGGGGCGGCGGACGTCGCGGGCGAGTCGTTCGATGCCGCGCACCACCCGTAGCGCCTCCTCGACCCGGCCACGGGCGTCATCGGCGTAGCTGTCGCTGTCGACCCGCGCGGGGGTGCGGTCGTCGATCATCAGGTAGAGCCCGATGGCGGTGGCCAGGGCGAGCAGCGGCGCCCAGATCAGGCTGTCGGTTGCCAGGAAGACCGCCGCGAAGGTGGTCACCGCGGCGGCCAGCGCGACGGGAGCGGCGAGCCGATGCCTCACTTGTAACCCGCCGCCTGCCGCAGCGCGGCGACTAGGTCGTTCTGCTGCACCAAGGTGCCGTTGGTGGCGGCCGTGATCTCCTCCAGCTGACGCGGGTCGGCGTCCCGGCCGAACGCGATGGCGACCACTGGCACACCGGCGGACTTCAGGGCGCTGAGCGCCTCGTCCCGCTGCTTGGCGCTGGACTGGCCGTCGGTCATCAGCACCACCAGGCGCTTGCGGTCGCCGGTCTGCGGTCCGGTCAGCTCCTGTGTGGCGCGCAGTAGACAGGCGTACATGTTGGTGCCGCCCTCGGGTTCGTAGTCGGTGACCTTGCGGGCCAGGTCGCGCAGCGCGCCGCCGTCGTTGCCCCGCACCTGCCAGGGGCTGCCCCCGGTGACCCCGCCGTTGAAGATGGTGACTGTGGTGGCGTCCTGGGGATGGGTCTGCAGGAAGTTCCGCGCAGCCTGGTCCGGGTCGAAGATCTGCCCGGCGGCGGCCTGGATGCCGGTCCAACCGTCGTTGTCGCGCATCGAGCCGCTGCCGTCGAGGCAGTAGTAGGCGGCGACCGGTCGGCGGTAGCGGGTCTGGTAGCGGTCCAGCGCGGCCTGGATCACCGGCGCCGACGGGTACTGGATGCCCTGCTCGTTGATGGTGCCCTGGATGCCCCACGCCGGGTTGAAGACCGCCGGGTCGGGCTTGTCGAGGGTGAGCCCGACGCTCGCGGCCGGTCGGCGGCCCAGCTTGAGCAGCGCGGCCTGCGCGTCGGCGTCCTTCAGCAGATGGTCCTGCAGCTCGGTGAAGATCCGCCGGGCGCCGTCGTTGGCGTCGTGCGGGAGGAAGCCCAGCGGTGCGTCGCTGACCGCCAGCGAACCCCGGGGGTATGCGACCAGCAGCGGCTCCTTGCCGGCCTTGACCAGCTCGGTGTTCTTCTCGATGACCAGGTCCTCATAGGTGAACATGGCCCGGCACTGGTCGGGGTGGGCGAGGCACTCGGTCATCAGGGTGCCGGTGGAGGGCGGGGTCTGGTCCATCGCCTTGATGAACCGGGTGACGCCCTGCTCGACGGCGGGCGAATCGAGCTGCTGCTGGGTGAGCGGCGTGCCGGGGCCGTTGCCGGCGAAGTAATTCATGAAGCCGAACAGCACGGCGGCACCGGAGTTCGACTGGGTGGGGTTGGTGATCCAGACCCGGGTCCGGCCGGACTCGACGGCGGTCAGGATGTCGGCGATCGGCACGTCGGAGCGGCCGGCGAAGCCCAGCCGGGTCATCTCGGAGCGCCAGGCGGCGAAGATCACCGGGGTGAGGAACATCGGCCGGACGTCCTGCAGCGCGCTCGCCCGGTCGCCGAGTTGGAGGAAGACGCTTGAGGCGAACCAGTACGCGTCGTAGTCGCGGCTGCCGCTGGCCAGCATCCGGGCCTGGTCGACCGAGCCCTTGAACGTCACCTCGCAGGTGTACCTCCTGCTTGCGCACCAGGGCTTGACGATCGTGTCGACCACGCTCTGCTGCTCGCTGCCGGCGACGATCCGGAGCGCGCCCGGCCTCGGCGGGCCGGTCCGGCCCGGCTCGCCCTTCTCGCTCGTGCAGCCGGTCACCAGCACCAGCATGATGGCGGCTAGCGCCGTGAACCTCGTGGCCCGCACGTGCACCCCGTTCCTGCTCGGTCAACACCCACATTCGAGTGGATCGAGGTCGTTGGTAGCACCGGCAAACCAACGGCACGGCCACGAGATGGTGAACTTCAGGTGCCGCGCACGTTGGCCCCGGATCACTTCCCGCTGCTCGTGCTCCGGGTTGCCCCCGAGGACCAGGGTTCAGGGTTCGGCTCCGGTGAGCGCCCAGACGTTGACCAGTAGCGCCGCGCCCATGGCGGCGGCCACCAGGACGGCCAGGGCGCCGGCGAACAGAAAGCCGCACAGCCCGCAGAGCGCCGCGCCTACCAGTGCGAAGGTGGCGGCGGGCCACCGCCACCGCCAAGCCCCGGGCAGCGACGCCCCGGCCGGGAGGATGACGAAGTCGTGCAGAGCGCCGCCCACGTCGGGACGTTCTTCCAGCACCACCCGTTCCGCGGTTGGTGTCGCAGCCGCCCGATGGGAACCAGCCGGGAATCTCGATGACCACCCGGCGTTTCGACGAGAGGTCGCCATGGATACCACCAGGTCGTCCTCGGCGCTGGCCTCCTCCGGGTCGGCCGGGAACCCGCGGGGCGGGGGCTCGGCCGGGTCATAGGCGACCGGGAAGGCCTGGCTGGTGCCAGTCGCCGCCGGGGCGGGAGAGGTTCCCGCTGGTGGGCGATTCCGCCGGGCCGCGGAGTCCTGTGGCCGGATTGCGGCGGGGAGGCCAGCCGCACGATCCTGGCGGGTTCCTGCGGGTTCGGGGAAGCCGCCACCGGGTGGGTTTGCCCAGTGTCGTCGGTTTCGTCGCCGTAGGCTTGTTCGATCATGGTCTCTTGTCGCGCCCGCGATCTCCGTGCCGTGTTCGCAGTGCCGGCGTTCCGTCGGCTGCTGGTGGTGCGTCTGGGTGGGCAGTTCACCGACGGGGTGTTCCAGGCGGCGTTGGCGGGCAGTGTGCTGTTCAACCCGGATCGGCGGGCCACGCCGACGGCGATCGCGTTCGCCGCGGCGGTGCTGGTCCTGCCGTATTCGCTGGTGGGTCCGTTCGCTGGTGTCCTGCTGGACAGGTGGAGCCGGCGGACGGTGACCGTGTGGACGAATCTGGTCCGGGCCGGTCTCGTGCTGCCGATCGCCGCCCTGGTCTTCGTGGGGTCGGAAGGGCCGCTGTTCTTCGTCGCGGCGCTGGTGGTGATCGGGTTGGGGCGGTTGTTGCTGTCCGGGCTGTCTGCGGCGACTCCGCACGTGGTTTCCGAAGAGCGGCTGGTGACCGCCAACGCGGTCGCGGGCACTGCGGGGTCGGTGGCGTACTCGGTGGGGCTGGGCTGCACTCTGCTGTTGCAGCGCACCGTGTTCCCGGCGGGGGATGCCGGCTACGCCGCGATCGCCCTGTCCGCGCCGGTCGGCTACCTGGCCTTCGCCGCGCTGGCGCGGTTCGGTTTCGCCCGCTATGAGCTGGGGCCTGACCTTGTGGTGGCGCACCGCCCGCGGGTGGCGGGTGAGGCGGCGGCGGTGGTGCGGGGGATGGCCGGCGGAGTGCGGCACCTGGCGCGGGCGCGGGGCGCGGCGTACGCGGTGGCGGTGCAGGCTGGGTTCCGGGTGTTGTTCGGGGTGCTGGCCCTGGCGATGCTGCTGCTCTACCGCGACCGGTTCGCCGGCGACGATCTCGACGGGGTGCCGGCGCAGCTGGGGCTGGTCTTCGCCGCGGGCGCGGCGGGGGGCTGATTGCCGCTGTCGCCACTCCGCCGGTGACACGGCGGGTCGGCGGGTGGCGGTGGGTGACCGGGCTGCTCGCGGGGTCGCGGTGGCGCTGCCGGTGTTCGGGTTGCCGTTCTCCCCGCTGTTGCTGGTGGTGGTCGTGCTGGTGGTCAACGTCGCCGGGCACGGCATCAAGATCGTGGTGGACACGATGGTGCAGCACGAGTGCGCCGACGCGTTCCGGGGCCGGGTGTTCGCGGTGAACGACACCACGTTCAATCTCGCTTACGTGCTCGGCATGGTGGCGGCTTCCCTGGCCGTCCCCGACGACGGACGCTCACCGCTGCTGCTCGCCGCAGCTGCGGCCGGGTTCGCGGTGCTCGCGGTCGGCTACGGGATCATCGGCGGCCGGTGGGCGCGTGCCGCCGGCGACGACATCGCCGGGCCTGTTGCGGCGAAGACCGCCGCCGAGGACTGACGGAGTTCGAACATGCGGCGGCCACGAAGGGATTGCCGTCGTGGCCGCCGCATGTCGTCTCACCGTCGCCGCATGCTGCGCTGGCCGGGGTCAGCTCTTGAGGGCGTCCTTGATCTTTTCGCCGGCCTGCTTGACGTTGGCGCTAGCCTGGTCGCCGCGGCCCTCGGCTTCGAGGCGCTCGTCGTGGGTGGCCCGGCCGGTGCCTTCCTTGAGCTTGCCGGCGGCCTCTTCGGAGGCGTTGCTGATCTTGTCGTCGATGCCCATGAAGCCTCCTACCTCAGTGCTTGGCGCTGCATCGAGGCCAGTACCCCGGGTTGTCGGCGCTGAACCACCCCGGGCTCAGGTGCTCAGGCCGGATGCTGTGGGGGTGGGCGTGGGCTGCCGGTCGATGTCGGGTTCGAGGTAGACGACCTTTGCGGTGGGCTGGGCGTGGCGCAGGCGGGCCTCAGCGTCGTCGATGGTCGCGGCGATGGTGGCGCCGTCGTCGGCGGCGTCGATGGCGATCTTCGCCGCGACGAGGAGTTCGTCGGGGCCCAGGTGCATGGTGCGCAGGTGGATGACCCGGTCGACGCCGGGCGTGGACAGCAGCGCGGTGTGGATCGCGGCGACTTCCTCGGGCAGTGCGGCCTCGCCGATGAGCAGGCTCTTGATCTCGGTGGCGAGGATGATCGCGATGCTGACCAGGAGCAGGCCGATGCAGCCCGTGGCGATGCCGTCGAAGATGCCATTGCCGGTGAGCACGCTCAGGCCGACGCCGAGCAGTGCGAGGACGAGGCCGAGCAGGGCGCCGGCGTCCTCGAGGAGGATCACGGGCAGTTCGGGGGCGCGGGAGCGGCGGACGAACGCGATCCAGCTGCGGGTGCCGCGGGTGCGGTTGGCCTCGCCGACGGCGGTGCGCAGGGCGTAGCCCTCCAGGGCCATGGCGATGAGCAGCACGGCCACGGCGACCAGCGGTGAGGTCAGCTCCTGCGGGTGGGTGATCTTGTGGTAGCTCTCGTAGAGGGCGTAGAGGCCGCCGAGGGTGAACAGGATGATGGCCACGAGGAAGGCGTAGATGTAGCGCTCGCGGGCGTAGCCGAAGGGGTGCAGCGCCGAGGCGGCGCGGCGGGCGCGTTTGCCGCCGATGAGCAGCAGCGCCTGGTTGGTGGAGTCCGCGATCGAGTGCACGCCCTCGGCGAGCATCGACGCCGACCCGGTGACCGCCGCGGCGACGAACTTGCTGACCCCGATGCCCAGGTTCGCGACCAGTGCCGTCACCACGGCCTTGGTACTGCCTTCCGCCGCCATCGGCCGTTCTCCCTCGTCAAGCCCTGTCGGGTGGGTGATCAGTCTGCCAGTGCCGTGCCGCCCACCGGCAGAGGAGGTGCCTGTGGGCGCCGCAGCGGACAGCATGACGCCGGCCCGCGCCGAGGCGCTGAGCCGGCGTCATGGGTGAAGAGATCAGTGGACGCGGCGGCGGCCGTAGGCGCCGGCGGCGACCGCGACGCCGATCGCGGCGAAGATGACCTGAATGAACAGCTCGATCCAGTCGATGCCCTTGGTGTCGGCCACGCCGAGGGCACTGGCGACGATGGTGCCGAGGATCGCGGCGACCACGCCGATGACCAGGGTCAGCCAGATCGGGATGTCCTGCTTGCCCGGTACGACCAGCCGGCCCAACGCGCCGATGATCAGACCGATGATGATGGCGGTGAGGATGCCGGTAACTTCCACGAGAGCCGTCCCTCCACAGGGGTTGTCGTCGGTTCCGATCATTGCCCTACCGCGCAAGCGACGAAACCACCCAGCGACCGTGTGGTGGCGGGCGGACGCCCGGCGACCAGGAGCCTGGCCGCCGGGCGTCACCGGGAGGGCGAGCAGGGCGCTGGCGGGGTAGGCGTACCCCCGTTTCAGGACTCAGCCTTCGTCGCCGCCGTCCTCGTCGTCGCCGAAGGAGTCGAAGACTTCGTCGGCGATCATTCCGCCGGCGAAGCCGAGCGCCGCGCCGCCGACCACGCCGGCGGCGACCGCACCCATGCCGGGGCCGCGCCGTTCGTGGTGGTACTCCTCCTTGTAGTGGCCGCCGCCTTGGCCGTAGGCGGCGTGGCCGTAGACGGGCGGGGGGTAGCCGCCCGGCGTGCCGTAGGCGTGCGTGGGCTGGCCGTACGCGGGTTGGCCGTAGCCATGGCCGGTGTGCCGGCTGTGGTGCTGCTCGAGGGCCTGGCGGACCCAGTCGTCGACCTGCGCGGCCCAGTCCATCCGGTCGGCGTCGGCATGGGCGGCGTGGTAGCGACCGTAGGTGTCGTGACCGCCGAAGAGGAACCCGCCGCGCTTGTCGAACTCCAGAACGACGTCCACGCCGTGCTCGTTGGTGACGAAGGTCAGCTCGACCTCGTTGACGGTGTGGGCGTACCGCGGCGCGGGGAAGTACTCGATCTCCTGGTAGAACGGCAGGCTCTGGTGCAGGCCGGAGATGTGGCCGCGCTCGAGGTCGGCGCCCTTGAACTGGAAGCCAAGCGACCCGAACGCCTCCAGGATGCGTTCCTGCACCGGCAGCGGGTGCACGTACACCGGGTCGAGGTCGCCCTTGTCGACCGCGCCGCGGACGGCGACCTCGGTGCGCAGGCCCATGGTCATGCCGTGCAGGTGCTGCCCGTACACGCTGGTCACCGGGGTCTCCCAGGGGACCGGGACCTGGAACGGCAGCGACAGGTGTTGCCCTTCCCGCAGGTGCAGGCCACCGGCGACCTGGGCGCGGTGGAACTCGACGAACGCGTCGTACTCCCCGCCCGCGTTCTCCTGCTCGACCCGGGTGACGAGGCCGACCGTGACGTGGTCGATCGCCACATCGTGGCTGCCGCCGGTCAGGTTCACCTGCCCGCCCAGGCTCAGCCCCGGGCGGGTGTTCGGATTGGACAGGACCGTGTCGACGCTGGGCCCGCCCACCCCGAACGCGCCCAGCATCTTCTTGAACACCACGAAGGTCTCCCTCGACGACCAATCGAACGCACGACACCGGCAGCGGAGGTGAAACTTCCACCCGAGCCCTTGCGTCGCAACGAGATCAACGGCGTCCATAATGGATGCCGTCGCGAGCTGACCCTATCAGCGCAACCTGCAAAGTAGCTGAGTGCATTCGTTCAGTTACCGTGAGGTGGGGTGGCGTTCCGGGTCAGGACGCTCGTCATGGTGTGCGGGTTTTGTGCGACTCCGGTGAGGTAGGCCGCTGGTCGCCGAAGGCGCCGCGGACGAGCCGGTTGCTGTCGTCCTGGTAAGGCCCGAGGTGGCGAGGAGGTCGCTGACCGTGGTACGGAGCTGCGCGACCACGACGCTGCCGAAGAAGCCGACGCCGTCGCGGGAGGCCTGCCCGGCCTCACATACCGCACGTAGCGCCTGTTCCCGCGCAGCCTGGGGTTCCGTGCCGGCGGCGAACTCGTGCCGCAGCGCCCGCACCGCCTCGGCAAGAGCACGCACGGCGCGGGGCATGGCCGAGGGCACGTGCTCGTCGTCCTCGATCAGCGTCACCGACCGGCGGATGAGGGTGCCGCTGTTGCGCATCGACCGGTCGATGGGCTCGGCGGCCCGGGCGTACTGGTTGAGCGGGCTGCGGCGGCGGTGCCAGTGCAGCGGAGACAAGGTGGTCGCCTCCCGCGCCCCTTCCACGGCTTCGCTGAGGGCCTGCAACTCGTCCTTGTTCTGCCGCAGCCGATCGCGGGCCCGCCGGGCCGCCTCCGCGTGGCGGCCGGACAGGGCCGCGGGCGGTGGCGTCGAGTTGGTTGGCCAGCAGGTCCAGCGCCGGACGGGCGGCACGGTTGATCACCCGCAGCGGGTTCAGGGGCAGCAGCACCGTGGCGACCAGCAGCGCCACGCCGCCACCGACGAACGCATCGACGAAGCGGGGCACCTCCAGGTCTCGCACCGTCGGGCTGAGGGTGGCGATCAGCACCCCCGGTGGCCGCCCCCTGCAACACCACCGCGACACTGCCACCGAGGAAGATCGACACGAGGATGGCCAGCACCACCACCAGGCCCAGTTGCCATGCCCCTGTGCCGACCAGAAGCAGCAGGGCGCCGCCGATGAGCGCGCCGAGGGCGACACCGATGATCAGCTCCATGGGGCGGCGCAGCCGCTGCCCCACCGAGGTGGCGAGGGTGCCCACCGCCGAGATCGGCGCGAACACCGGCTCCGGGTTGCCCATAGTTCGTGCGCGGCGAGCCAGCCAGCGCGGCCGCCAGGCCCGCCTGCACCGCGAGGCCACCACCGGCGCGCACCCGGTGCCACCGCTCGCGCAACGTGCCGCCGGACCGGTGACGCAGCGGACCGGCAGCGGCGGCGAGTTGCCGGCGCTGCGCGCTGCCCGGCGTCGCGGCGCGCGTGGGCCCGCCGCCAGGTTCTCCGCCGCCGCGCATGGCCGCTGTTGCCCCGCCCGACCCCGATGACACCTCCGGCGGTCGCCCACCCCGGGCCCGGAACGGGCTTCTCATCGGACCGGCCGAGCCGCATCCAGCGGCGCAAGGCTTCGTCAGCGGCGCCGTCGCCCTGGGCCGCAGGGGTGTGGTCGGGGCGTAGAGGGTGGCGTCGCCGCCCTGTTCGTCACGATCAGCGGCCGGCCGTCGCCGGTGAGCAGCAACGCCTCGGCGTCGTGCGGGCCGTCCGGGTACGTCATGCGGTGCAGCACGGGCCGGTCAGCTCCCGGCGCGAGTGTCCACACCGCGATCGCCTGCCGGGAGCGGTTGTTGTCGCCGATGTCGGCCGCCCAGATCGTGCCGTCCACGCCCATCGCCAGGTCCTCGGTGTCGCGTGGCCGTGAGGGATAGGGCACCGTCCGCACGACCGCGCACTCGCGGTCGAGGAAGAAGATCCGGCGGCGGGGCTCCTCGTCGGCGCTGTCGTTGACCACGACGAACCCGTCGTCGGTGGCGACCATTCCGGAGATCTCGGTCAGCCGGCTGTCACCCACCTGGCACACGGGCGACCCGCGCCCCGGCACGGGGGTAGCGGACGGACTGGCCGCCGCTACGCCCGGGCCCGACACGACAGCCAGCGCGACGGCAGCGGCCACCGTCCGCTCTGTCCACCAGGTGCGGGCCGTATCGCCTTTCCCCGCGTCGCCCGTCGCTGCTGTCGCCACCGAATTCACCCTCCCCCTACTGCCCTCAGCGTCGGCCGCCACGGCGGTCCGCGCCAAGGCCAGGGCGGGCAACACCAGGCTGACGTGTTGTTGCCTACCGGCTGACGGCCTCAGGGAGCGCTCCGGTCCCCGCTCGCGCCGGCGGCCTCGCCGCCTTCGCCGGAACTGGGCCGGAGGCGGATTCGGGTGATCGCCCGCCCGATCACCTCCGCCACCTCCGCGATGAAGCCCGGCAGCCGCACGGTCTCCCCCGTCGTCTTCGGAATGTGGCCAAGGTGAGCCAGAACCAGACCGGCGACTGTCGTGTAATCCCCGACCTCGAGGGCGTCCAGGTCGAGATCGATACCGACGTCGGGCAGGTCGTGCAGCGGGAACCCGCCGGGCAGCAGCAGCGTCCCGTCCGGAGCTTCGATGACGGCTTGGACGTCCCGGTCGGTCTCGTCGTAGATCTCCCCGACGATCTCCTCGACCAAGTCCTCCATCGTCACGATCCCGTCGATGGAGCCCCGCTCGTCCACGATGAGGGCGAACTGCTGCCGCTGCGACCGCAGTTCCCGGATCGCCTCGGTCACCCTCAACGTCTCCGGCAGATAGACGGGAGGGCTGGCATGGTCGGCGACCGGGCCCTCCTGGTCGAGCAGGTCCCGCAGGTGCACCACCCCGACGGTGTCGTCCAGACCCCCGCGGCCGACCACGGGCGCGCGGGTCTGCCCGGACTTGCCCAGCTCCCGCAGTGCCTGCGGCGCGGACAGCGACGCGGACAGGGTGACCACGTCCCGGCGAGGGACGAGGATCTCGCGAAGGATCCGCTCGGCGGCCTCGAACGCCCCCGAGATGATCATCCGGTGTTCGGGGGTGAGGTTGCGCTGCGCGGCGACCATGTCCCGAATCTCCTCGGTGGTGACCTCCTCCCGCCGCGCCCGAGGGTCACCGCCGGTCAGCCGCACCACCACCGCTGGCCTTGCCCAGCAGCCACACCGCCGGCCGGGAGAACGCCGACAACGCGTCCAAGGGCCGGGCGACCAGCAGCGCCCAGCCCTCCGCGCGCTGCATCGCGATCCGCTTCGGCGCCAGCTCACCCAACACCAGCGTGACAAACGTCAACAGAATAGTCACGATCACGATCGACACCGGCTCGGCCGCCGACCCCAGGAACCCCAGCGGCTTCACCAGCGGCGCCGCGAGGGACACCGCCGCCGCCGAGGCGAGGAAACCGGCCAGCGTGATGCCGATCTGGATCGTGGCCAGGAAGCGGTTCGGGTCCCGCGTCAGCCTCGCCAGCACCCGCCCGGCGCGCGAGGTGCGCTCCAGACGCTGCAACTGGCTCTCCCGCAGCGACACCAACGCCATCTCGCTGCCCGCGAACACCGCGTTCACCAACACGAACACGAACACGAACACCAGCGTGACCTGCACGCCATAGCCGCCCACGGCCTGTTCGACGCCTCCCTAGACCGGACCCTCCGGAACACCAACCGTAACGGCACCCGGCACGCTCCTTGCTCCAGGCCGGGAACATCGGGGCATTTCCGCCGACGATCGGGGAAACCGCCGCCAGTGCCGAACCTGACTGTCCCGCCCTGGCCGCTTGCGTGGAGCATCGCGGTGTTCGTCCTCGCCGGGGCGGTCACCGTCGCCGGCAGCATCCGCCTGGCCGGACTCGGCGACGCCCTCGCCGACCGCACCGGCTGGGGCGAAGCCCTGTTCGGCGTGGTCTTCTTCGGCATCGTCACCGGCCTGTCCGGAATCATCATGACCATCGTCGCCGCCAGCAGCGACCAACCCGGCCTCGCCTACAGCAACGCCGTCGGCGGCATCGCCGCCCAGACCACCGCCGTCGCCGTCGCCGACGCCTTCCACCGCCGCGCCAACCTCGAACACGCCGCCGCCTCCCTGTCCAACCTCCTGTCCGGCTGCCTCCTGATCGCCCTGCTCGCCCTCGCGCTGCTCGCCAGCTACATCCCCCAAACCACCATCGCCGGCGTCGACCCCATGTCCGCAGTCATCGTCGGCGCCTATGGCGGCGGGCTGGTCCTCATCCGCCGAGCCGGCGCGCAACCCATGTGGCAGGCCATCGCCACCGCCGAAACCCGACCCGACGTCCCGCACAACGACAACCCGCTCAACCGGCACCGCCCCGGCTGGCTGTGGAGCCAGTTCGCCATCGTCGGCCTGCTCGTCGCAACGGGCGGCTGGGTCGTCGCCCTCGCCGCCGAGAGCCTCGTCGAGATCACCGGACTCACCGCCGGGTTCGTCGGCGGCGTGCTCATGGGCGTCGTCAACGCCCTCCCCGAAACCGTCACCGCCATCGCCGCCGTCCGCCGGGGCGCAGTGACCCTCGCCGTCGCCGCCGTCCTCGGCGGCAACATCCTCGACGTCCTCACCCTCGTCGCCGGCGACCTCGCCTACCGGCCCGGATCGATCTACCACACCGCCGGCAGCCAGGAACTGCTCGCCACCACCACCAGCCTGTTCATGACCGCCACCCTGCTCGGCGGCCTACTCATCCGCCAAACCTGCGGCTGGGGCCGCCTCGGCTTCGAAGGAGTGCTCCTACTGGCCAGCTACGCCGCCATGACCGTCATCCTCGCCCTCTCCCACGGCTGACCCCCCGCCCACTCGGCACTTCCTCCCCAGCCGGCCATACCCGATCACTGTCGGGCAGTTCCATCCAAGTTGCGCCGGGTGGTCATGCTCAGAGACATGATCCGGTTCGTGCTCAACGTGCTCTGGCTCATCTTCGGCGGCGGCCTCGTGCTCGCCGCCTGCTACGGCATCGCCGCGCTGATCTGCTTCGCCCTGATCATCACGATCCCGTTCGGCGTCGCGTCGCTACGCCTGGCCGTCTACTCCCTGTGGCCGTTCGGCCGCACCGTCGTCCCCAAACCCGGTGCCGGGATCGCCTCGGGACTGGCCAACATCCTCTGGGTGGTACTCGCCGGCTGGTGGCTGGCCCTGTCCCACATCCTCGCCGGCATCGCTCTCTGCCTCACGATCATCGGCATCCCGTTCGGCATCGCCAACTTCAAGCTCGTGCCGGCAGCGTTCTGGCCCCTGGGACGCGACGTCGTCGACGCACCGTAGAACAACGACCCGCCACAATCGGACCGACGCGGGTGCGCACAGCGCAAAGTCCGGCACGAGCGATCACGGGGGGAACCACTCGAGCCGGACACCGACAAGATACACCTCATAGCGGCGGTCACCCGACGGCGAAGACATCACCGGTCTCACGGCCCGGGAGCAGGCGCAACGTAGGGGGCACCGCTGCGGCCAGGGCTGCGACCTCGACGCCGCGCCTGCCAGCACGGTGGTGATCCGCCCCGTCGCGCCGGACGTCCACCACCCCTGCCCAGTTACCGCCACGTGAGGACAGCTGTGACCACCCGAACTCCTGACCAGCAACCCGCCTCCGTCCGCCCTCGACGAGCCGCATCGTCCGCCGCCCACACGGGCATCGCGCTCGGTCTTGCCCCGCCCGCCTACGACAGGGGATGGCTGGTCCTCGGCGGAGTCGTCCTCGCCGTGATCGGTCTGGTGATGGCCGTCGCCGAGTGGACTCGACGCCACCCCGACGAACGACAACCACCGGAGGACCACCGGGAGGTGGAAGAGGAAGAGCCATAAGCCCAGCGGTACGCGAAGCAACAAGGGCGAATTCGACAAGGCAGCGTGGATTCCCGCCACAACGACGGCAGGCGCTTGTGAGTCGATGATTGACACATGCCGCGGTGTGGGTAGGAGGCCGTGGGTGAAACGTGTCCAGCGTTTGATGATCGCAGTCGCGGCGCTGCTCGTGCTGTGGGCGGGTCTGGCGTATGAGGTGTCGCGGCCGCAGGACGCGTCCGGCTACCTACGGACCGTGCTGCAGGTAGCCGGCTCGGCGCATGACGCTGCCGCCACCGGGGTCCTGGTCGCCCGCGAGCAACGCCGCCAGCACCTCACCGCCACGTACGCTGTGAGCGCCTACGACGACGCCATGAAGGCCGTAGCGGGCGCGCAGAAGAAGCTGGGCACCGAGGCAGCCCCCGACGATGCGTCCAGGGCGTTGCGGGATCGCCTGGCCCCGTTGGTGGAGGCCGCCGCCCGCGCGTTGTCCGACGCCGCCTCCGCACGCGACGACTCCGCACTGGGCCATGCCGGCGCGGCTCTGCAGGCCGCGGCGCAGCAGTTGAACGAGTTGATCGAGGACAACCGGTGAGCGCCGCCACGTCAACGACCGGCAGACCGGTGAAGACCCCGCCGGCGGCGGGAGGGGGCGGCGCGAAGCGCATCCTGGCGATCGCCCTGGGAGTGCTGACCGCGATCGGCGGGTTCGTCGACATCGGCGACATCGTCGCGAACGCCGAAGCCGGCGCCCGGTTCGGCATCTCCCACGCCTGGGTCCTCGTCGTCGGGGTGATCGGTATCTGCGCGTACGCCGAGATGAGCGGACGGGTCACGGCGGTGAGCGGACGGCCGGTGTTCGACCTCGTTCGTGAGCGTCTCGGCCCGCGCGTGGCCCTGGCCAACCTCGCCGGTTCCCTACTCGTCACCTTTCTGACGCTCGGTGCGGAGATCGGCGGTGTCGGGCTGGCGCTGCAACTGGCCACCAGCGTCGACTACCTGCTGTGGGTGCCCGTGGTCGGGCTTGTGCTGTGGGTGGCGCTGTGGCGGGCGAAGTTCTCGCTGCTGGAGAACCTGTTCGGGCTCACCGGCCTCGCGTTGGTCGTGTTCGTGATCGCGCTTGTCCGCCTGCAGCCCGACGCCGGACAGCTGTGGCAGCAGGCCGCCCGCCCCGGCCCGCCCGCCGGCGAGGACTGGGGCACCTACTGGTTCTTCGCCGTCGCGCTGTTCGCCTCCGCGATGACCCCCTACGAGGTGTTCTTCTTCTCCTCCGGCGGAGTCGAGGAACGGTGGAGCAGCAAGGACCTGCTCACCTCCCGGGTGAACGTCTTCGTCGGGTTCCCCCTCGGCGGGCTGCTGGCCTTCGCGCTGATGGCCACCGCCGCCACCGTGTTCCACCCGCTGCAGATGTCGGTCGACTCGCTGTCGCAGGTAGCCATGCCCGCCGCGATCACGCTGGGCAAGTTGGGCCTGGCCGCGGCAATCCTCGGCTTCTTCGCCGCCACCTTCGGCGCCGCGATGGAGACCGGCCTGTCCAGCGCCTACACCGTCGCCCAGTACTTCGGCTGGGCCTGGGGCAAGCTGCGCCGACCCCGCGAGGCCGCCCGCTTCCACACCATGCTCATGATCGCGATCCTCGTCGGGGTGGCGGCGCTGATGACCACCATCGACCCGATCCAACTCACCGAGTACACCCTGGTGTTCAGCGCCGTGGCCCTACCGCTGACCTACCTGCCGATCCTCATCGTCGCCAACGACCGCGGCTACCTCGGCCGACGCGTCAACGGCCGCCTCGCCAACACCCTCGGCCTGATCTACCTCGCGATCGTGCTCGCCGCAGCGGTCGCCGCGATCCCCCTCATGATCATTACCCGGATGGGAGGCGGCTGACATGCTGATCGGCTTCGACCTGCTCGACCGGCAGATCCTCGACCGCGACGGCGAACCCGTCGGCAAGGTCGACGACGTCGAACTCGCCCTCACCGACGACGGCACCCCGTACGTGGCAGCCCTGCTCGTCGGACAACAGGCACTCGGCCAACGCATCGGCGGCAGCCTCGGCCGCTGGATGGCCGACACCGCCCGACGACTGGCACCCGACCGCCACCGCGGTCCCATCCGCATCCCCTACGACCTGGTCGCCGAACTGAACAGCGCGGTCAACCTCTCCGTACGCCGGGAGGTGTTGCCCGACCCGGCGCTGGAGACCTGGCTACGCGATCACCTCATCGCCCCCATCCCCGGAGCCACCGATGCCAGCTGACCAGCCGGAATCTCCGCTGCATGCCGGCGCCCTGATCGGGCGGGAAGTCCGCGACCGCCACGGCCGCATCATCGGTCGCATCGCGGACATCGAAACCGCCCGCGACACCGACGGCCGGGAACGCGTCACCGCCCTGATCGTCACCGCGGGACGGTGGGGACGCCTGCTCGGCTACGAACGCCACGAAACCGTCGGGCCTTGGCTGCTCGAACACCTCGCGCGCATCATCCTGCGCCGACACACCACCCGCGTGCCCTGGCCGGACGCCCACGTTTAGCAGCCTCGGCCATCAAGGCAGTGCGCGCAGTACGCAGGAACGTAACCGCCGCAGGGATTAAGCGTGTGGGTGCCCAGGGCTCGGCCGCTGGGCGCCCACACCCATCGCCACGCCGATATCGCGGCGCCACGAGGTCACTCCAGCAGGCGGATGGCCATCGGACTCGTCATCGTTCAGCTCTGGTTCTCCTGTCGGCCATGGTGGTGAGCTCGCTTGTTGGTTGTTCACCGGCACGGTCGCGGTGACCCGCCAGTTGGCGCAAGGAGTAGATGTTAATGCGTTTCAGATCCCCGTTCCGCCGTGTGTCCGCGCTGGGGGCGGCGCTCGCCGTGGTCGCCGGTGTCGCCGTCTCGGCGCCGGCCGCGGTCGCGGCACCCGGCTCGCCGGGCACCCGTCCGTCGTTCTGCGACCACGACAACCGCCGCACCCCGTTCGCCCAGTACCTGTGCGCCCAGTCCGATGACCTGCTCGACGTGCGCATCGGCGACGTGCACCCGACCCAGCCGTCCCTGGGCTACGACGAGGTCTACTACAAGCTCGGCCGCTACACCCTCGGCAAGGACACCATCAACAAGCGGTTCAGCGACTGGTGCGAGGCCGACGGCCGCATCGACGCGGTCGCCGCCACGCCCGACGCGCGCCTGGACGACCCGTCCTCGTTCACCTGCCAACTCCCAGTCGGGGCGGAGACGGCGGACAGCATCGCCGCCATGAAGACGGTGGTCATCGGTCCCGATGGCGAGCCGTTCCTCACCGACGGGCACCACACCCTCACCTCATTCATCGAAACGCCGGACGGCGGCGCCGACCTGCACGTCCGGCTGCGGGTGCAGGCGAACCTGAGCAACCTCAGCCGGCAGGACTTCTGGGCCGAGATGCAGGCCCACAAGTGGGTGTACCTGCGCGACCCCGACGGCAACCCGGTCAGCGTCAACAAACTGCCCACCAGCGTCGGCCTGGGTAACTTCACCAACGACAGGTACCGCAGCCTGCTCTACTTCGGCCGCGACATCGGATACGCCCAGAACGGGCTGCCGTTCCAGGAGTTCTACTGGGGCAGTTGGGTCCGCGACACCAAACCCGTCGACCTGACCGGCTGGAACCCGAACGACCTCGATAACTACCTGGCCACCGTCAAGGCCGAGACCCAGGCAATGACCGCCCTGCCCAAGGACAGCATCGTCGACAGCGGCTTCACCGCCACCGAACTCGGCGCGCTGAACCAGTGGAACGACGGCAAGGCCCCCGACAAGGGCGAGTTCGCCAAGCTCAGCAAACCGTACTCGGACACCAAGCCCGGAAAGCTCGCCTACGCCCTGGAGTACAAGCGCACCCACGACCTGACCTGACCTGACCTGCCCCCCCGGGACACCACGAGCGGGCGCCGAGCGAACAGGCTCGGCGCCCGTCGCCGTTACCCACGAGCATTCGGACGACACGCGAATCAGTCGCGCGACGCGAACCGGTTGACCGAAGGGTGCCGTACCGCCTGGGCGCTACCGTGGGCGGTCTGGTGCACGCGCCTCTTTCGGGATGTTGACGAGGCGCCCTGCCAATAGGGACACCTCCTCTCCAGCAGTTGCCGGGGAGGAGGTGTCCTTGTTGGGTCAGCGAGGCGCTACAGCCGCGCGCACTGCCCGGTGGCCGGGCCCCGGACGCTGTTCGTCCGGCTCTCGTTGATCGGGGCCGGATCGTTGAGCGCGCAGCTCAGCGGGCCGGCGATGGTGTTCCCCGCGACGACCACCGGCTGGCTGCCCGTGTTGCCGATGAGGGTGACCGGACCGTTCATCGTCGCCGCGTCGACCCGGACGCCGGCTCCGTTGCCGACCAGCGACACCGGCCCGGTTACCTTGCCCGCGCTGATCTCCACCTCGCCGTACGCACCGGCGACCGATACCGGACCGCTCACCGTGGTGCCGGTGAGGGTGAACAGCACGGGACGGACGGCTGAGACCGGGCCGCTGCAGCCTACGGGGCAGCGATAGTGGTACGGGCTGCCCTCAAGTATGACGGCGACGAGGGGCAATGGCGGCTGGTAGGCGGCACGGGCGCGGGCGCCGACGTGTTGGCGGTGGCTCGCCTCTCAAGCGGCGACGCCCGGCGTTGGTCGTGCGGCCTGGCAGAACGCTGTCCACCGGTTGCGCGACGCTGACGGTCAGCTGCGAATCGACCACGCCGCGCGGACGGGCAGTTCCGCTGGCTGCTCCTCGGACCGGGGCCCAGAGTCACCGCCAGGTCCCCCGCCGTCTATCGGGACGCGGCCAGCTGCCGGCAGGCCTCCGCCGTTGCGCGACGAGCCGCTCACACCGTGTTGGGGGCCGCGCTCGGAACTGCCAGGCAACTGACGTCCTCGGGCCATTCAATCGACTGTCGTTGATTTGTGAAGAGCTGCGCCCCGTTGATTCGGGGCTGGAACTGTGCGCGTCCAAGAAGCGCCGGAGTGGAAATGGCTGAATGTCTTCTGTGCTGTCCGCGGTCAACCGGCCGCGACTGTCCCGTCCGTCCTGGCTGTCACCGAAGGTGTTCCGCACCGAGGTCCTCGCCGGCTTGGTCGTCGCCCTCGCGCTGATTCCGGAGGCGATCAGCTTCTCGATCCTGGCCGGGGTCGATCCCCGCGTGGGGCTGTTCGCGTCGTTCACCATGGCGGTCACCATCGCGTTCTACGGGGGCCGGCCGGCGATGATCTCCGCTGCCACCGGTGCGATCGCCCTCGTGGTGGCACCGTTGGCGAAGGAGCACGGGCTGGATTACCTGGTCGCGGCGGTGATACTCGGTGGCGCGATCCAGGTCCTGCTTGCGGTGCTCGGGGTGGCGAAGCTGATGCGGTTCATCCCGCGCAGCGTCATGGTCGGCTTCGTCAACGCCCTCGCGATCCTGATCTTCGCCGCCCAGGTCCCGCACCTAATCGGCGTACCGTGGCTGGTCTATCCCCTCGTCGCCGTCGCACTGGCGATCATGGTCGGATTCCCCCGGCTCACCAGGGCCGTCCCGGCGCCGCTGGTCGCGATCGTGATGCTGACCGTGGTCGCGGTAGCGGCGCACGTGGCGGTGCCGACGGTGGGCGACGAGGGCGCGCTGCCGGACAGCCTGCCGACCTTGGGGCTGCCGCAGATCCCCTGGACCCTGGACACCCTCACCCTGATCGCCCCCTACGCCCTGGGGATCGCGCTGGTGGGGCTGATGGAGTCGCTGATGACCGCGAAATTGGTCGACGACATCACGGACACCCCTTCCAGCAAGACCCGCGAGTCCTGGGGCCAGGGCGTGGCCAACATCGTCACCGGACACTTCGGCGGCATGGGTGGCTGCGCCATGATCGGCCAAACGATGATCAACGTGAAGGCGTCCGGCGCCCGTACGCGGCTCTCCACCTTCCTGGCCGGTGTGTTCCTCCTGGTTCTGGTCGTCGCGCTCGGCGACGTGGTCGCGGTGATCCCGATGGCCGCACTGGTCGCCGTGATGATCATCGTGGCCGTGTCGACGTTCGACTGGCACTCCGTCGCACCGGCCACGCTCAACCGGATGCCCTACGGCGAGACGATCGTCATGCTGGCCACCGTGGCGACCACGCTGGCCACCCACAACCTGGCCGTCGGCGTCGTCGCCGGCGTCCTTACCGCCATGGTCATCTTCGCCCGCCGGGTCGCGCACCTGGTCGAGGTCACCAGCGTGCTCGATCCCGACGGCGCCACCCGGATCTACTCGGTGCACGGGGAGCTGTTCTTCGCCTCCAGCAACGACCTCGTCGGCCAGTTCGACTACGCGGGCGACCCCGACACCGTGGTGATCGACATGACCCACGCCCACGTCTGGGACGCCTCCTCCGTGGCCGCCCTGGACGCGATCACCCACGAAGTACGCTGCCCGCGGCAAGGATGTCCAAATCGTCGAGCTGAACAGTCCCAGCGCCCGCATCCACGACACCCTCGCCGGCCAACTCGGCGTCGGCCACTGATGGCCACCACCAGCCGTGGCACCGGGCCGGAGCAGCACGCCTCCGGCCCGGCCACCGGCCGCCTCATGCAGATCGGCGAGGCCGCAGAACGGGTCGGTCTCAGCATCCGCACCATCCGCCACTATGAGGAAGCCGGCCTGATCGTCCCCTCCGCCCGCAGCGAGGGCGGCTTCCGCCTCTACACCGAACCCGACCTCGACCGCCTCGCCGTCGTCAAACGGATGAAGCCCCTCGGCTTCACTCTCGACGAGATGCGCGACCTCCTCACCGTCCTCGACGCCCTCGACATCGCCACGGGCACCGACCGCGCCGTCCTGCCCGGCCGGCTCGCCTTGTTCCACACCGCCGCCGCCACCCGCGTCACCGTCCTCCGGGACCAACTGGCCATGGCCGAAGGCTTCGCCAACACGCTGCACCACAAACTTGAGTACCACGGCGGCCCGGCCGCTTGAGCACCGTCGCTGCCGACTATCCATAAACCATCCAGGGTGTGTCGGGGTGATGGTCAGTCGCTGTCTCTCGCGGTAGCGAGGACGGGGTGGGTGGCGGTGCAGGTTGTGGGCGGGAGCAGCACGATAGCCACCGCGACGTGCATGGCGCCGAGGATGATCGGGGCAGCAGCCGGTCCAGGAGTGCGAGCAGCGCCGAGCCAGCCAGGCCGGCAGAGCGCGACGATCACGACCGGAGCGAGGCCGATCTCCGGCGTTTCCCGGCCAGGTGGCCCACCGTGCGACGATGAGCCGGTGCCCGAGCAGCGGAACGGCGACGGTCCAGAGGCCGGCGGCCACGCCAACGCCCCCCAGCGCTGCCTGAATTCGGAAGATGCCGACGACGAGTCGACTGGCGAGCGTTGACGCGAGGGCCGGCGGGACACTCGTTTCGGGGCTGCTGCTCCGGGAAGGCAGGGCAGCATGCGTGACCAGCAGGCACAGGCGCGATGAGCAACGACGGGTACGACGCGGTTGTCGTCGGGGCGGGGCATAACGGTTTGGTCGCCGCCAACCTGCTGGCCGACGCCGGCTGGCACGTCCTCGTGCTGGAGGCCGACGACGCGCCCGGAGGCGCGGTCAGGTCGGCGGAGGTGCTGGGGCCGGGCTTCACCACCGACCTGTTCAGCGCGTTCTATCCGCTCGGCGCGGCGTCTCCCGTCCTGCGCGCGTTGCGGCTGGAGGAGCACGGCCTGCGCTGGAGCCACGCCCCCGCGCCGCTGGCGCACCTGCTCCCCGACGACCGGGCGGTGGTGCTCTCCCGCGACCTGTCCGAGACGGCGGGCTCGGTGGAACGTTTCGCGCCGGGCGACGGCGCTGCCTGGGAGGCGCTCGTCCAGCGCTGGGACCGGTACGCCGACGACGTGCTCGACGCGTTGTTCAGCCCGTTCCCACCCGTACGCGCGGGCGCTCGCCTGCTGGCCCGGATGGGCCCGGCGGAGGCTGTCCGCGCCGCCCGCTTCGCCACGCTGCCGGTACGGCGGCTCGGGTCGGAGCAGTTCCGGGGCGATGGGGCCCGGCTGCTCCTCGCCGGCACCGCGCTGCACTCGGACATATCGCCGGATGAGCCGGGGAGCGGCCTGTTCGGCTGGTTGATGACCATGGTGGGTCAGCGGCTCGGCTTCCCGGTCCCGCGGGGTGGCTCGGGGAAGCTCGTCGAGGCGCTGGTCCAGCGTTTGCGGGCGGCCGGCGGCGAGCTGCGCTGCGGGGTACGGGTCGAGAAGATCATCGTGGTGGGTGGCCGGGCCCGGGGCGTGCAGACCAGCGCGGGCCGGGTGCTGGCCCGACGGGCGGTGGTCGCCGACGTCGATGTGCCCACCCTCTACCTGGATTTGGTGGGCGCGGACCGGCTGCCCGATCGGGTCCGCTCCGACCTGCGGCGCTTCGCCTGGGACCCGGCCACCCTGAAGCTGAACTGGGCGCTGTCCGGCCCGGTCCCCTGGACGGCGGCCGAGGTCGCCCGTGCCGGCACCGTGCACCTCGGCGGCGACCTCGACGGGTTGACCGACTACGCGGCGGACCTGGCCAACGGTCGCCGGCCCGGCCGGCCGTTCCTGCTGCTCGGCCAGATGACCACCGCCGATCCCACCCGGTCCCCGACAGGCACCGAGGTGGTGTGGGCGTACACGCACCTGCCGCGCGGCATCGCGGGCGACACCGAGGTGGTGCGGCGGCAGATCGAGGCGGTGGAGGACCTGCTGGAGCGGCACGCCCCCGGCTTCCGGGACCGGGTGCTGAACCGGGTGGTGCAGACGCCCGGCGACCTCGTGGCCGCCGATGGCAACCTTGTCGGTGGGGCGATCAACGGCGGCACCACCAAGCTCTACCAGGAGTTGGTCTTCCGGCCGCTGCCCGGCCTCGGCCGGGCGGAGACCCCGGTTAGCGGGCTCTATCTGGGCAGCGCCGGCGCGCACCCCGGCGGCGGGGTGCATGGCGGTCCGGGCGCCAACGCGGCCAAGGCGGCGCTGCTGCACGCCGGGCGCGGGCGGCTGCGTGCGGCGGCGG
>NZ_MUYZ01000629.1:0-1392 GCF_003013775.1 Micromonospora sp. MH33 | reverse complement strand
CTGCCAGGCGCGGTTGTCGCGGATGAGGGCCCACAGCACGTTCGTGCGGCGCCGGGCCAGGCAGATGACGGCTTGGATCGGGCGTTTGCCTTCGGCGCGTTTGCGGTCGTAGTAGGCGCGGGATTCGGGGTGGCCACGCATGCTGGTCAGCGCGGACATGTACATCGCCCGGCGCAGCCGGCGGTTGTAGCGGCTAGGTGTGTGCAGCCTGCCGGTCCGCTTGCCGGAGTCGTTGGCGACCGGGGCAAGGCCGGCATAGGCGGCCAGGTGATCGGCGGAGCTGATCAGGTCGGGGTCGCCGATCGCGGCGAGCAGTTCCGCGCCGAGCCGGTATCCGAATCCGGGCATGGAGACGATCACGTCGGCCAGGCGGTGACGGCGAAACCGGTCCTCGATCGCGGTGTCTGCCTGCTTGATCCGCGTGTCGAGGTCGATCACCTCCTTCGCGAGGGCGGCTACCAGCTCGGCGGCCACGTCCTCGCCGGGCAGACGTACGGTCTGCGACTTCGCCGCGGTGACGGCAGCCTCGGCAATCGTGGCGGCGTTACGCACCCTGGCACCGGCCAGCAGCGCGGTGAGCCGGTCGACGCCGGCGCGGCGGATCGCCTTGGGACGCTGGTAGCGGGCCAACAGGATTACCCAACCACGGTGGTTGGCGATGTCGGCGGCGCGTTCCAGCGCCGGGCACACCGCGGTCAACTGCTGGCGCAGCCGGTTGATCGTCCGGGTGCGGTCGGCGACCAGATCGGTGCGGCGGCCGGTGAGCATGCGCAGCTCGGCGATCAGATCGTCACCGGGTCGCAGCACCGGCAGATCCCGGCGCATCCGGGACTGATCGGCGATGACCCGGGCGTCGCGCGCGTCGGTCTTGCCCTCACCGCGATACACCCGGGCCGCGTGGTGGACCGAGCGGCCGGACAGGTACCTGACCGGCTGGTCGTTAGCCCACAACACGCTCAGCAGCAGGGCCGCCTCGACGGTGGTCAGGTCGACCGTCCACTGCACCTGCCTCGCTGCCACAGCGCAGTCGGCGATGACCTGCGCGATCTCACGCTCGTCGTTGGCGACCTTCCGCGACAGCAGCACCGCACCGTCCGGGTCGAGCAAGGTCACCCAATGGTGTTCCTTACCGACATCAACACCGGCCCAGCCGGACTCGATCACCCCTGTCCTCCCCGACGCCGTTCTACCTCGTCAAACCCCGGACAACCCCGCCGTCAGGTCCTTAAACAGCGACACATCGCAGATCTCAATCAGCGGCCAGGGAAGTCCAAGCGGGCCGGGCGGCCAGTCCTTTCAAGCCGCGCCCGAAGGGCCGGCAACCAACCCAACAGCCACACCCGACCCGCTCGGGTCGTCAGCACAACCTACTGACCCTTCGAACTTAAGGAC
>NZ_MUYZ01000628.1:0-1450 GCF_003013775.1 Micromonospora sp. MH33 | reverse complement strand
GAGCAATAGTCAAGACTTGTGGATGAGAAATCTTGATCAGGCGGCTGCGGCGTCGGAGGTGACGGGTTCGGTCGTGGCCCGTTCGACGAGGCGGCCGCGTTCGAAGCGGGCGCCGGCGCGGACCAGGGCGACCAGGTGCGGCGCGTTGACCGCCCGCCACCGCTGCTGAGCGGCTTCGATCAGCTTGAACGCCATCGCGAGGCCGGCGGCCTTCGAGCCAGGCCCTTTGGTGACCTTGGTGCGGTGCCGGACCGTGGCGAACGTCGACTCGATCGGGTTGGTGGTGCGTAGGTGCACCCAGTGCTCGGCCGGGAAATCGTAGAAGGCCAGCAACTCGTCGAGGTCGTCGACGACCTTGGCGACGGCCTTGCCGAACTTGGCGCCGTAGGCCAGCTTGAACGCGGCGACGGCGCGGCGGGCGTGGTCGCGGTCCTCGGCGTTCCAGATTTCGGCCAGGGCCTTCTTCGCCCCGGGATGCGCGGACTTCGGCAGCGCGCCGAGGACGTTGGCGATCTTGTGGAACCAGCAGCGCTGCTCCCGGGTGGTCGGGAACACCTCACGAAGCGCGTTCCAGAAGCCGAGTGCCCCGTCGCCGACGGCCAGGATCGGGGCGCGCATGCCGCGGCGTTTACAGTCACGCAGCAGGTCGGCCCAGGACTCGGTGGACTCGCGGTAGCCCTCGGCGAGCGCGACGAGTTCCTTACGGCCGTCGACGCGCACGCCGACCATGACCAGCAGGCACAGTTTCGCCTCGTCCAGGCGCACGTTCAGGTGCACGCCGTCGGCCCACAGGTAGACGTAGTCGACGCCGGAGAGGTCCCGACCGTTGAAGGCGCGGGCCTCGTCCTGCCACTGCACGGTCAGCCGGGTGATCGTCGCGGCGGACAACCCCGAGTTGGTGCCGAGGAACTGCTGCAACGCGGGCACGAAGTCCGACGACGAGAGCCCGTGCAGGTAGAGCAACGGCAGTACTTCGTTGATCTGCGGGGACTTGCGGCACCAGGCGGGCAGGATCGCCGAGGCGAACCGCTGACGCTCGCCTGTCTCGTCGGTGCGCTTGTCGTTGACCCGCGGCGTCACGACCTCCACCGCGCCGGCGCTGGTGAGCACCTGCCGCGGCCGGGCGTGACCGTTACGCACCACCAGCCGGCGGCCCTGCTCGTCCAGCTCGGCCACGTGCGCAGCGATGTAGGCGGCGACCTCGGCTTCCAGCGCGGCGGCGAGCATCCGGCGGGCACCGTCACGCACGATCTCGTCGATCAGCGACGCGCCCGTCTTGGCCGGCTCGGACACGGTCGCTGGCGTGGGCTCTTCCGGGTTGACTACGGTAAGCACGGGCGTACCTTCCCGGCCCGCGTTGGCGCGCGGGCTCTACTCGATTCCTTGGACATGGAGCGTCGCCGGGAGGGTACGCCTCCCGACGCTCATCCACAGGTTTCGAGCATTGCTC
>NZ_MUYZ01000627.1:0-1456 GCF_003013775.1 Micromonospora sp. MH33 | reverse complement strand
CGTACGCCCCGCCGGTGCTGGGCTTCGCCACCGGCGTGGTGGCCTCCCGGGCCCTGGTCACCGTCCGGGCGGTGCCCGGGGTACGCGCCTGCACCCTGCCCCGGCTCGCCGCGCCGCCCGGCGGCGCCACCGTCGACCTGCTGGCCGCGCTGCCCGGCCGGTTCGCCGGCACGCTGCGCCCCGCCCAGGTGCTCACCCTCACCGACCTGACGATCGGGGTGATGTCGTGACCGAACCCGCCCTGCGCCGCCTGCTCGACCTCGTGCCGGTGCACCTGCTCGCCCGCGACGCGCAGGCCGACGGCGGCACCGGCCCGCTCACCGCGCTGCTCGCCGCCGTGGCCGGCGAACTGGAGCTGCTGGAGGCCGACCTCGACCGGCTGCACGACGGGTTCTTCGTCGAGACCTGCGCCGAGTGGCTGGTGCCGTACCTCGCCGACCTGGTCGGCCTCGCCGAACTGCCCCCCGACCTCGGGGTCACGGTGAGCCGGCGGGCCCTGGTCGCCAACACCGTCGCCTACCGCCGGCGCAAGGGCACCGTCGCCGTGCTGGAACAGGTCGCCCGGGACGTCACCGGCTGGCCGGCCCGCGCCGTCGAGCACCACCCGCTGCTGGTCGGCGCCACCCACGTCAACCACGTCCGCCCCGACCGGCCGGCCACCGTCTCGCTGCGCGGCGCCGCCCGGATCGAGGCCGCCGCCGTGGTCAGCCCGCCCGGGCCGCGCGGCGCCCTCGACCCGCTCACCCACACCCCCGAGGTACGCCGCATCCCCACCCGCCGCGGCCGCTACGGCATCGACCACGTGGCCGTGCACCTGTTTCCGACCCAGGCGTACGAGGTGGGCGCCCCCGAGGCCGATCCGCCGGCCGGCCCGAACGGCGGCTGGTCCGCCGCCCGCGAAGTGGGTGACCACTGGACCGTCGACCCGCTCGGCCGGGCCGTGCCGCTGTACGCCCCGCCCCGCCGCGAGGAGGCCGTCGAGCGGCTCGCCACCGAAGCGGACCTGCCCGTGCCGCTGCGCCCGCGCCGGCTGCTCGACCTGCTCGGGCAGGCCCGGGCCGGTGCCCTGCCGGCGTCCGCGCTGCCGCTCGGCGTGCGGTTGCGGGTCGGCGGCGTCGACCAGCCCGACCTGACCCCCGACCGGATCCGGGTCTGCCACCTGGAGGACCTGGCCCCCGGCCCGGCGCCGCAGGTGATGGTCGACCCGGTGGCCGGCCGGTTGCGGGTCCACGCGCCGGCCGCCCCCGACGCGGTCTTCGTCCGCTACGCCTACGGCGGTCTCGCCGACGTCGGCGCCGGCACCTACGACCGCACGGCCGCCCACGAGGCGCTGCTCGCCACCGACCCGGGCGCTCCGGTCACCGCCGACGGGCCGGACGCCCCGCCCGCCGCCGGCCAGACCGAGGTGTGCTCCGGCACGCCCGCCCCGGTCGGCAGCGTGCCGACGCTCGCCGCC
>NZ_MUYZ01000626.1:0-1473 GCF_003013775.1 Micromonospora sp. MH33 | reverse complement strand
CGTTGTACTTCTTCGGTGCGGGCATCGCTGGTGTTCCTCCCAGGTTTCGATGTCTCCATCAAACCCGGTGCGGAACAGGCAGCCGCACCTGACCCAAGGGAGGTCCTCATGCCTCACCGTAATCCCCCGTTGTCGGAGACCGGCAGGCTGCGTCTGGCCCGCTGCGTTGTGGACGATGGCTGGCCGCTGCGCCGGGAAGCGGAGCTTTTCCAGGTCAGCCCGACCACAGCGAAGCGGTGGGCCGACCGCTACCGGGCCGAGGGCATGGCCGGGATGGTCGACCGGTCCAGCCGCCCACGGCGGTCACCACGGCGCACGCCGGCGCCGGTGGAGCGCAAGGTGCTGCACCTTCGGGCCAAGAGGCGGTGTGGACCCGCGCGCATCGGCGGCCGGCTCGGGCTGGCCGCTACGAGGCCACTGTCCTCGTAACGGCCAGCAATGAGTGGCTGTGACCAGCTCATATAGGGATGACGGACAGCCACCCGTAAAGTCTTGGCGGTTCAGGCGTTGATGGCGTGTTCGATGAACTGGCCGCAGGTACGGAACCCCAGGCGGCGGTAGACGGGCTCGCCGTCGGCCGACGCCTGCAGGACCGCGATGCGGTGCTCTCGCTCGCGGGCCGTGCGGAGGGCCGCGAGCGTGATGGCTCCGCCGTAGCCGCGTCGGCGGTGGGCGGCCAGGGTGGAGATGTTGTAGATGCCAGCGACTCCCGCGTGGTGGAACACCTCGGCGGAGCAGACCGGACGGTTCTCCACGTAGCCCACCAGATACCGGGCCGGGCAGGTCGCGGCCAGCGCCTGCGAAGCGGCCCGGGCGAAGAAGTCGCGGACGGTTTCAGCGGGTGGATTCCAGTTCGCGGCGAGGACCGTGGCGTAGTCGGCGAGCTGCTCGGGCGTGGTGACCGTCCGGATGCCCAGACCCGGGGCAGCGGGAGGCGGCAGGGTGCCGTCCAGCTCGGCCCACATCGCCGTCTCACGTTCGGACACCGGCAGACCGGCCGCCGTCAGGCGGGCAGGGAGGTCTGCCGGTGTCGAGGCAGGACCCACCCACCAGGAGAAACTGCGGCCGGTGCCGGCCAGTGTCCCGACGGTCTCGGCGATGCGGGCTGTAGCGTCGGCGGCGGTGAAGCGGGCCGCAGCGACGATGTTGAACGTGTCGTCGTCCAGGCCGCTGTCTGCAACCAGGAGGTCGCCGGTCTCTGCGACAGTCGCACCGGGCATACTCCGGTGCAGATGACAGGCGTGTTCCGCCAGGGTCCGTTCCATCCTGTCCGTCAAGTCGGCTTCGTCAGGGAAATAATCATTCATAGCGATTGACCCCAGCACGACCGAGCGAAGACCGCATGTCATTTTAGGCAGTGCCACGCCGACCACCAGGACTTTCGATACATGCACTACTAGGCCGTGTTTGGTAAGGGTCATAGCCATTGGTTGATCGCGGCGATGGTGACGGTGGCTTCGTAACGGACGGCGA
>NZ_MUYZ01000625.1:0-1476 GCF_003013775.1 Micromonospora sp. MH33 | reverse complement strand
GGGTGTGCAGGACGAGCCGGGTCTGTTCCAGCCGCGGCTCGGCGAGCCACCGCTGCACCAGCGCCAGGGCGTCGCGGGCCGCGTCGTGCGCGTCCGCGTCGGCCCGCGACGGGTCGGCGTCCGGGCCGGCCCGCAGGTCGACCACCACCTCCGGTACGTCGGCGGCGGCGTCCAGCGTGTCGATCAGCGCCGCCAGGTCCGGGTGGCTCGCCACCGGGTGCCCGGCGGCGGCCAGCGCGTCGGCCAGGCCGAGGGGATCGTCGCCGAGCAGCGCCCAGCGCGTCGTGTTCCCGGCGGCCGCCTCGATCGCCGGCAGCGGCGTCCAGTCCAGGTGGAACACCGAGGTGCGCCGCAGCGCGGCGGCCTCGTCGGCCCGGCCGGCGGCGACCGGGCGGAAGGTCAGCGACTCCACCGTGACGACGGGCTGACCGGCCGGGTCGGCCAGCGTGACGGCGACCGTGTCCGGGCCGAGCGCCCGCAGCCGCACCCGCAGCCGGGTGGCGCCGTGGGCGTGCAGCGCGACCGAGCGGAAGGCGAACGGCAACCAGCCGGCGCCGTCCGCGTCCCCCGGGTTGCCGAGCAGCGCGCCGGGCCCGGCGGCCTGGAGGGCCGCGTCGAACAGGGCCGGGTGCAGGCCGAACCGGGACGCCTCGGCGGCGTCCGCGTCGGGCAGCGCCACCTCGGCGTACACCTCGTCGTCGCGACGCCACACCCGGCGCAGGCACCGGAACGCGGGGCCGTAGCCGAGGCCCGCCTCGGCCGTGTGCGCGTACCAGGCGTCGAGGTCGGTGTCGACCTCGACGGCGCCGGCCGGCGGCCACTCGCCCGGGACGACCGCGGGGTCGGGCATCTGCGGCAGCAGCAGGCCCTCCGCGTGCCGGATCCACTCCGCGTCGCCGCCCTCCTCGGGGCGGGAGTGCACGGTGACGGTCCGCTCGCCGGTGTCGCCGGGCGCGCCGACGCGCACCTGCACCTGGACGGCGCCGGTGGCGGGCAGCACGAGCGGGCTGATCAGGGTCAGGTCGCCCACCTGACCGGCGTCGACCTCGTCGCCCGCGCGGACCACCATGTCCATGAGGCCGGTGCCGGGAACGATCACCGCCCCGCCGACGACGTGGTCGGCCAGCCACGGGTGGGTACGCACGGACAGCCGCCCGGTGAGCACCACCGTCTGGTCGTCGGCGACCGGTACGGCCGCGCTGAGCAGCGGGTGCCCGGCGTCCTGGAGCCCGGCCGCGCTGACGTCCCGCACCTGGTGGGCGGGGGCCGTCAGCCAGTAGCGGCGCCGGTCGAAGGCGTAGGTGGGCAGGTCGACGGTCGGGGTGGGTGCCAGGACCTTGGTCAGGTCGACGGGCAGGCCGAGGGTGTGGGCGGTCGCGAGGCTGGTCAGCAGGCGGCTCGGGTCGTCCTCACCCCGGCGCAGCGTGCCCAGGGTGTGCCCGGCCGTGCCGGTGTCATCCAGGATCGCCGCGACCG
>NZ_MUYZ01000624.1:0-1484 GCF_003013775.1 Micromonospora sp. MH33 | reverse complement strand
CTGGCCGAGTTCCGGGCGGTGCTGGAGGGGTTGAGCTTCTCGGCGCCGCTGCTGCCGGTGGTGTCGAACCTGACCGGGGCCCTCGCCGGCCCCGAGGAGCTGACCCGCGCCGACTACTGGGTCCGCCACGTCCGGGAGACCGTCCGCTACGCCGACGGCATCACCGCACTGCGCGACGCCGGCGCGGACACGTTCCTGGAGGTCGGCCCGCAGAGCGTCCTCACCGCCCTCAACGCCGACCTGCTGCCCGACGGCGCCGTGGCGGTCGCCGCACAGCGCCGCGACCGCGACGCCGGACCCGCGCTGCTGCACGCCCTGGCCGAACTGCACGTCCACGGCGTTCCCGTGACCTGGACCCAGTGGTACGCCGGGACCGACCCGCAGCGGGTGGACCTGCCGACGTACCCGTTCCAGCACGAGCGCTACTGGCTCGGCGCCGGCCGGGCCCGCGCGGGCGACGTCACCGGCGCCGGACTCGGCGTCGCCGGCCACCCGCTGCTCGGCGCGGCCGTCACCGTCGCCGGTGCCGACATGGTCGTCCTGACCGGCCGGCTGTCGCTGGCCACCCATCCCTGGCTCGCCGACCACGTCGTGGCCGGCACCGTCATCGTCCCCGGCACCGCCCTCGTCGAACTCGCCGTACGGGCCGGCGACGAGGTCGGCACCTCCCGGGTACGGGAGCTCACCCTCGCCGCGCCGCTGGTGCTGCCCGCGACCGGCGGGGTGCGGGTGCAGGTGCGGGTCGGCGCCGCCGACGAGACCGGCGGCCGCGCCGTCGCGGTCCACTCCCAGCCCGACGGCGACACCGACTGGACCCCGCACGCGGACGGCGTGCTGGAGCCCGCGTCGACCGACGAGCCCACTCTCGCCGCCTGGCCGCCCGCCGGGCTCGCCGAGGTGGACCTGGACGCCTGGTACCCGACGCTGGCGGAACACGGCCTGTCGTACGGGCCGGTGTTCCAGGGGCTGCGCCGGCTGTGGACCGCCGACGACGAGGTGTACGCCGAGATCGGCCTTCCCGACGACGCGGCCGGCGAGGCGTCCCGCTTCGGGGTGCACCCGGCCCTGCTGGACGCGGCGCTGCACCCGGTCGGTCTGCTGCTCGCCGGCGACGGGGACGGTCCACGGGTGCCGTTCGCGTTCGAGGGCGTGCAGGTGCACGCCTCCGGAGCGCGCGCCCTGCGGGTCCGGCTCACCCGGGCCGGCACGGCGGCCCGGCTGGTCGCCGTGGACGAGTCCGGCGCGCCGGTCGTGTCCGTCGACTCGCTGGCCCTGCGGGAGCTGACCGGGGTGGCCGCCCGGGGCGCCGCGGCCCGGTCCCTGTTCGAACTCACCTGGCAGCCCCAGGACGTCACCCCGGCCGCCGAGACATCCGGCTGGGCCCTGCTGGCCGGCGACGAGCTGACGGCCGGCCGGCCGGACCTGCCGGCGTTCCCGACCGTGGCGGCGCTCGCCGAGGCGGTCCGGGCGGCCCGGGCCGACGC
>NZ_MUYZ01000623.1:0-1486 GCF_003013775.1 Micromonospora sp. MH33 | reverse complement strand
GCCCCGGCGGTGGTCGTCGGCGGCGGGGACCGGATCGGCGCCGCCGCGGCCGGCGAGGTGGTGGCCCGGGTACGCGCGGCCGGCGGCACGGTCGTGGCCACCGGCGGCTGCTTCGACCTGCTGCACGCCGGGCACGTGGCGACCCTCCAGGCGGCCCGGCAGCTCGGCGACTGCCTGGTGGTCTGCCTCAACTCCGACGCCAGCGTGGCCGGGCTGAAGGGCCCGGAGCGGCCGGTCGTGCCGCAGGGCGACCGCGGGCGGCTGCTCGCCGCGCTGGGCTGCGTCGACGCGGTGCTGATCTTCGACGAGTCCACCCCGCACGCGGCGTTGTCCTGGCTGCGCCCGGACATCTGGGTCAAGGGCGGCGACTACGCCAGCGGCGGCGGCGCGGAGACCCTGCCCGAGGCGGAGGTCCTGGCCCGCTGGGGCGGGCACACCGTGGTCGTGCCCTACCTGGACGGCCGCTCCACCACCGACATGATCGCGGCGGCCCGGGCCGGGCGGGGCACGGCGGGCTGGCCCGGGGCGGTCCCGGCGACGGAGCCGGCGGTCGTCCGGTCCACGGCGGAGGGAGCACGATGAGCGAGCGCAGCGGTCCGCCCGGGACCGGCCCCACCGTCCTGGTCACCGGCGGGTCGAGCGGGCTCGGCGCGGCGGTGGTCGCCGCGGTGGCCCGGGCCGGCGGCCGTCCCCTGGTGCTGGACCGGCAGCGCCCCGCCGACGGGGTGCCCTGGGTCGAGTGCGACCTGGCCGACACCCGGGCCGCCGAGGCGGCCACCCGGCAGCTCGCGGAACGCTCCGGCGGGCTGGACGGCGTGGTCACCGCGGCCGGGATGGACGTGCCCGGGAAGCTGATCGACGTACCGGCGGAGACCTGGGAACGGATCGTCACGGTGGACCTGCTCGCCACCGCCGCGGTGATCCGGGCCGCGCTGCCCTTCCTGGAGGCGTCCCGGGGCAGCATCGTCACCGTCGCCTCCACCCTCGGGGTGAAGGCGGTCAGCGACGCGACCGCGTACTGCGCGGCGAAGTTCGGGGTGGTCGGCTTCACCCGGGCGCTCGCCGCCGAGCTGGCCGGCGCGGTCGGGGTCACGCTGCTCATTCCCGGCGGCATGCGCACCGCCTTCTTCGACGAGCGGGACGCACAGTACCGCCCCGGGCCGGACGCCGTGCTCAACGAGCCGGCCGACACCGCCGCCGCGGTCATGTTCGCCCTCTCCCAGCCGGCCGGCTGCGCGGTACGCGAGATGGTGGTCTGCGCCGAGCAGGAGTCCTCGTACCCGTGATCCTGGTGCTGCGGGCGCTCGGGGTCGGCGACCTGGCCACCGCCGTCCCGGCACTGCGGGGCCTGCGCGCCGGCCTCCCGGGCCGGGAGCTGGTGCTCGCCGCGCCGGCCTGGCTGGCGCCGCTGGCCGAGCTGACCGGGGTGGTCGACCGGGTGCTGCCCACCCCTGGGCTGGCCGACCGGCCGGCGTGGCCCGGCCCG
>NZ_MUYZ01000622.1:0-1518 GCF_003013775.1 Micromonospora sp. MH33 | reverse complement strand
CGCCCCGCCGACCGCCAGGCCGTGCAGCACCGGGCGGCCGACCAGCACGGCGTCCGCGCCCCGGTCGAGCGCGACCAGCACGTCCGAGCCGCCGCGGATCCCGCCGTCGAGCAGCACCGGCACCGCGCCGGCCACCCGGTCGACGACCGCCGGCAGCAGGTCGAGCGTCGCCGGGGCCGCGCTGAACTGGCGACCGCCGTGGTTGGACACCACGATCCCGTCGACGCCGTGGGCCACCGCAAGGGCCGCGTCCTCGGCCGCCGCCACGCCCTTCACCAGCACCGGCAGCTCCGTCACCGAGCGCAGCCAGGCCAGCTCGCCCCAGTCCAGCGCCGGGGCGAACGCCCGCCTGCTGTGCTCGCCGGGCGAGACGAGGTCGGCGTCGGGCAGGTTGACCGCCCGAATGCCCGGCGGCAGCCGGAAGTCCCGGCGCAGGTCGCGCAGGCGGCGGGCCAGCCGCGGGGCGTCCACGGTCAGCATCAGCGCGCTCATGCCGGCCGCCTCGGCCTGCGCGATCACGTGCCGGGTGACGCCGCGGTCGGCGAAGGCGTACAGCTGCAACCAGAGCGGCCCCCCGGCGACCGCCGCGATGTCGGCGAACGGCACGGAGGCCATGGTGCTCACGACGTACGGCACCGGCAGGGCGGCGGCGCCGCGGGCGGTGGCCCGCTCGCCGTCCGGGTGGACCATGGCGTGGAACGCGGTGGGGGCGATGGCGAACGGCACCGCCCAGTCCGCGCCGAGGACGCGCGTGCCGGTCTCCGGCTCGGCCGTTCCGGTGAGGACCCGGGGCACCAGGGTGGCCCGTTCGAAGGCGTCCCGGTTGGCCCTCAGGCTCCGCTCGTCGCCCTGGCCGCCCTCGATGAAGTCCCACACCGGCGGGGACAGCCGCCGGGACGCCTCGGCGGCGTAGTCGTGCAGGGTCAGCAGGGACGTCATCTGCTCTCCTCCCGGCGGGGGCGCCGCGACCGGCCGCCCGTGGTGGCCCGTCACGAGCCCGGTCCGCAGCGGTAGACCAGCAGTTCCTCGCCGCCGCCGTGTTCGGCCGCCGGCACCTCCCGGCAGGCGGACAGCACCCAGGCCATGATCCGGGACAGCTCGGAATTGGTGGTGCCGAGGCCGCCGACCCCGCCGAGCAGGACGAACCGCAGCTCCCCCGCGTCCACCAGCGCGCGCAGCTCGGGGAGGGTCGGCTGGGGCACGAGGCCGCTGTACCCGCCCAGCGGCAGGAACGGCTGCCCGGTGGGGAGCACGAACTGCGACGCCGTCCGCCAGGACGAGGTGGCCGCGACGTAGCGCGCCCCGCCGCGGTGCGCCAGCAGGTAGTCGTCGAGGCGCCGCCGCGGGTCGGTGAGGGTGTCGGTGGTGTCGGCGTCCAGGGCCAGGCCGACCGGTCCGCTCGGGCCGGCGCCGGCCTCGAAGGCGGTGCCGGCGTAGCGGCCGTCGAGGACGGACAGGCCCCAGGCGGCCGGCACGGCGAGCACGGCCGCCACGAGCAGCACGATGGCGCCGGTGGCG
>NZ_MUYZ01000621.1:0-1542 GCF_003013775.1 Micromonospora sp. MH33 | reverse complement strand
CGCCGCGCGGTCACGTACGAGATACCAGTTGCCGCCGCCCACTCCTTCAAATTCACGGCAGCAACTATAGCGCGCTAAATGTCGCTAAAGACCGCCGAGGCGCCAGCAGTTGTTAACCCCCGGCCGCCGCGATCACGGGGTGAAGACCGCCCGGACGCAGCCGTCGGCCCGGTCCCGGAACAGCGCGTAACCGTCCGCGCCCCGCTCCAGCGGCAGCCGGTGGGTGGCCAGGTGCTCGGTACGCAGCTCGTCGCGGGCCATCCGCTCCAGCAGCATCGGGATCCAGCGCTGCCCGTGCTGCCGGCCGCCGCGCACGGTCAGCCCCTTGTCCAGCACCGCGCCGAGGGGGAAGGTGTCCACGAACCCGGTCCCGGTGCCGAGCAGCACCACGGTGCCGCCCTTGCGGCAGGAGTGCACCGCCTCGCGCAGCGCCAGCGGCCCGTCCGCGCGCCGGCCGGGCCGGCCGGCGAACAGCCCCGGCGACCCGGCCGCCGGGCCGACCGCCTCCACGCACACGTCCGGGCCCCGGCCGCCGCTGCGCTCCCGCAGCTCGGCGGGGACGTCCAGGTACCGGTAGTTGAGCGGTTCCGCGCCGACGTGCCGCTCGACCATGCGCAGCCGCTCGTCGTGGTCGTCGACCACGATCACCCGGTCCGCCCCGCGCAGCCGGGCCGCCGCCGCCGTGAGCTGGCCGACCGCCCCCGCGCCCCAGACCGCCACCACGTCGCCGGGGGCCACCTCGCCCAGCTCGGCGCCCATCCAGCCGGTCGGGGCGGCGTCCGAGGCGAAGACCGCCCGGTCGTCGCTGACCCCCTCGGGCACGGTGAACGCGCCGACGTCGGCGTACGGCACCCGGACGAACTCGGCGTGGCTGCCGGCGAAGCCGCCGAGCAGGGCGGGTCGCCCGTAGCAGCCGGCGGTGGGCTGCCCCCACTCCGGCTCCGCCCCGGCCGCGCCGGTCGTGCCGTTGTCGCAGCAGGCGAAGAGGCCCTGCCGGCAGAACCAGCAGGCCCCGCAGGCGATCCCCGCGCAGACCACCACCCGGTCGGCGACCCGGTGCCGGCGTACCTCCGGCCCGACCTCGACCACCTCGCCGAGGAACTCGTGCCCGAGCACGTCCCCGGCGGCCAGGTGGGGGACCCGCCCGGCCAGCAGCGGCAGGTCGGCACCGCAGGTCACGCTCCGGCGGACCCGCACGATCATGTCCTGAACGTTGCGCAGTTCCGGGTCGGGGACCTGCCGGACCGCCAGCGTGTCGGCGCCCTCCCAGCAGAGCGCCCTCATCCGGCCGTCCCCGGCCGGTCCAGCCGCGAGCGGTCCGCCCGCAGCACCTCCCCGGTCTCCACGAGCTGCTTCGCCTCCCGCAGCGCCTGCCGCAGGAACCGGCCGGGATCGTCGCCGACCAGGTGGGCGGCGAGCCCCGGCAGCGTCGGTTCGCCGCCCAGCGGGCGGGCCGCCAGTTCGGTGCCGCGGCCGCCGGGAGCCGGGCGGGCCGACAGCTCGACCGCCCCGTCGAGCCGGCGCAGCGGTGCCGGCCAGCGC
>NZ_MUYZ01000620.1:0-1544 GCF_003013775.1 Micromonospora sp. MH33 | reverse complement strand
GGCGTGCTCGCCGTCGCCACCCAACGCAGGGACCGGCCGGAGACCCACGCCCTGCTGGCCGCGCTGGCCGACCTGCACGTGCACGGCGTCCCGGTGACCTGGGCACCGTGGTTCGCCGACACCGGCGCGACCCGCGTCGACCTGCCCACCTACGCCTTCCAGCACCAGCGCTACTGGCCCGAGCCGGCGCCGCGGGTGCAGGCCGGCCCGGACGCCGAGTTCTGGGCCGCCGTGGAGAGCGGCGACCTGACCGCCCTGGCCACCCAACTCGGCGACGACACCGCCGTGGACGCCCTCACCCCGGCCCTGCCCGTCCTGTCCACCTGGCGCCGGGCCCGCAACCGCGGCGCCGCACTGGACGACTGGTCGTACCGGATCGGGTGGGAGCCGGTGCGCCCGGCCCCCGTGCCCGGGTTGTCCGGCCGCTGGCTGGTCGCCACCGTCAGCGGCGGCGCCGACGCGGGCATCGCGAAGACGCTCGCCGAGGCCGGCGCGCGGGTGGACACCGTGACGGTGCCCTCCGGCCACGGCCGGCGGGAGCTGGGGGAGCGGCTGCGGCGGATCAGCGACCAGGGCTGGGCCGGAGTGCTCTGCGTCCTGCCCCGCCAGGACCGGCCGCTCGCGCACGCGCCGGCTCTCCCCGCCGGAGCGGCCGCGCTGCTCACCCTCACCCAGGCGCTCATCGACACCGGCCTGCCCGGACGGGTGTGGGCGCTCAGCCGTACCGCCCTGCCGGTCTCGCCCGGCGAGCGGGGCGGCGACGTCTGGTCGGCGCTGGCCTGGGGCCTCGGCCGGGTCGTGGCCCTGGAACGGCCGGACCGGTGGGGTGGCCTGATCGACCTGCCCACCCGCGCCGATCGGGGTACCCGGGCCGCGCTCGTCGCGGTCCTCGCCGACGGCGCCCACGACCAGGTGGCCGTCCGCCGCAACGGTGTGTTCGCCCGGCGCCTCGTTCCGGCGTCGCCGCCGGCCGGGGCCGGGTGGCGGCCACGGGGGACGGTGCTGGTCACCGGCGGCACGGGCGCGCTGGGCCGGCACGTGGCCCGCTGGTTGCTGGCCAACGGGGCGGCCGAGGTGGTGCTCGCCTCCCGGCGCGGCCCCGACGCCCCCGGGGCGGCCGAACTGGTCGACGAGCTCGGCGCCGCCCGCGTGGTGGCCTGCGACGTCAGCGATGCCGTCGCCGTCGCCGATCTGGTGGACGAACTGCCCGGGCTGACCGCGGTCGTGCACACCGCCGGCGCCTCCGGCGGCACCTCCCCGGCGGACGAACTGACCGCCGGGGACCTGGCCGGGACCCTGGCCGGCAAGGTGCTCGGGGCGGTCCACCTGGACGCCGCCTGCCGGGACCGTGACCTCGACGCGTTCGTCGTCTTCTCCTCCGTGGCCGGTGTCTGGGGCGGCGGCGGACAGGCCGGCTACGCCGCCGGCAACGCCCTGCTCGACGCGCTGGTCGCGGCCCGCCGCGCGGCCGGCCTGCCCGCCACCGCCCTCGCCTACGGCCCGTGGGCCGCAGCCGGCATGGCCGCCACCGGCGAGACGGCGGA
>NZ_MUYZ01000062.1:0-28124 GCF_003013775.1 Micromonospora sp. MH33 | reverse complement strand
CGGGCCCACGTGCTGCTCGCGGCCGCCGCCGGGGTCGCCCTGCTCAGCCTGCTCCTCGGGCTGGCCGGCACGCTGGCCGCCGGCGACCACTGGGCGCACCGGCAGGGGCAGCGGACCGGCTGGGCCACCCTCGTCTCGTTCGGCACCACGCTCGCCGGGCTCGGCCTCGGCGTCGTCCTGCTCCGGCTGCCCGGCACCGCCGCGGCCCGGGCGGCCACCGCCCGGCTGTTGCTGGACGGCCTGATCATGGCGGGGGCGCTCTGGTTCGTCGGCTGGGCGCTGTTCAGCCCGCCGACCCGGCTGCTCGGCGACGCGACCCCGGTCGCCTGCCTGCCCATCCTGTTGGCCACGATGAGCGCGGCGCTGACCGCCGGGCTGACCGTGATCATGGTGTTGCGGGCGGCGCCGCCGCGCGGCCGGCTGGTCCTGCTCGGCGCCGGCGCGACCGGGGTGACCTGCGGCGGCCTGGGCCTGTCGGCCGGGCTCTGCCAGGCCGGCGCGGGGCTGGCGTTCGCCGGCGCCGCGGTGATCGCCGCCGGCCTGCTGGCCACCGCCCTGGCCGCGCACCGGGTCGACCTGCCGCGGGTCGACGTCGACCTGATCCGCCGCGACGGCGAGTACGCCTTCGTGCCGATGTTCGCGATGGCCGCCTCCGCCATGTACCACCTCGTGCAGGGCGGCCGGTTCGACGTGTTCGGCATCGCGGCCGGCAGCGTCGAGGGTTTCGCCCTGGTGGCCCGGCAGTACCTGGCCCTCAACGACGTCCGCGGCTACGCCGGCCGGCTCGCCGAGCGGGAGGCGCACTTCCGCGAACTGGCGCACACCGACCCGCTCACCGGCCTGGCCAACCGGCGCGGCCTGCTGCGCGCGCTGCACCGCTGCGCCGAGGCCGGCGTCCCCTGCGTGCTGCTCGGGCTGGACCTGGACGGTTTCAAGAACGTCAACGACATGCGCGGACACGACGTGGGCGACGCGGTGCTGGCCGAGGTGGGCCGGCGGCTGCGCGGCAACCTGCGCCCGGGCGACCTGGCCGCCCGGCTCGGCGGCGACGAGTTCGCCGTGCTCATGCACGGCACGACCGACCCGGGGCCGGTCGCCGAGCGCCTGCTCGGGGTGCTCGGCCGTCCCTACGAGGAGGCCGACGGCCCGGTCTTCCTCTCGGTGAGCATCGGGGTGGCCGGCGCCTGCGGGGAGACCGACGTCGAGCTGCTGCTGCGCAACGCCGACCTGGCGCTGCGCTACGCCAAGCAGCGCGGCAAGAACCGGATCGAGCGCTACGACGCCACCTACGACCAGCTGCTGCGCCGGCGCACCATGCTGGAGCACGAGCTGCGCGGCGCGATCGAGCGCGACGAGCTGCGGCTGGCCTTCCAGCCGGTGGCCTCGCTGCCCTCGGTCCGCCCGGTGGGCGCCGAGGCGCTGCTCCGCTGGCACCACCCCGAGCTGGGCAACGTCCGGCCGGACGAGTTCATCCCGCTGGCCGAGGAGTGCGGGATGATCTCCAAACTCGGTGCCTGGGTGCTGCACCAGGCGTGCTACCAGCTCTCCCGCTGGCTGGCCGACGGGCACGACGTCTGGGTGTCGGTGAACGTCTCGCCCCGGGAGCTGCACGCCCCGGAGTACGTGGTCCAGGTCGCCGACGCGCTGCGCGCCCACCACGTACCGCCGCAGCGGCTGGTGCTGGAGGTCACCGAGCACGCCGTCGCCACCGACCTGGACGAGCTGATCCGGCGGCTCACCGCGCTGCGCCTCACCGGGGTGCGGATCGCGCTGGACGACTTCGGCGCCGGCTACTCCTCGCTGGGGCAGCTCCGCCGCCTCCCGATCGACATTCTCAAGATCGACCACAGCCTGGTCGCCGAGCACGAGCCGGTCCGGCCGGTCGGCCGGGACGGCCCGGCGTTCGCCCCGATGGTCGACATCGTCATGCGCCTCGGGCACCAGCTCGGCCTGGAGGTGATCGCCGAGGGCGTCACCACCCCCACCGAACTGGCCGCCGTGGTGGCCGCCGGTTGCCGCTTCGGGCAGGGCGCGGCCTTCGGCTGGGGCGTGCCCGCCGAGCACCTGGAGGCGATGCTGGAGGCGGCCACCTCGCCCGGCAACCGCCCGACCTCGGTGCCGCCCGCCCCACCGGCCGCGCCGCCGCGGACCGGGCCGTCGCCGCTGCTGCCCCGGCTGCGGTCGAATCCCCCCGCCCAGATACCCGCGCCGCGTACCTCGAACGAGGGATCTTCGCAGGCCGCGCCGGGCGCGGAGGGTGCGTCGGGAGCCGACACGCCCACGTCCGTGAACCAAAATGTGGGATCAGTTGACTCATCGCGTGAGATGCGTCAGGCTTAGCCGCATGTCGTCGAACCGGTCGCTGCGAGTACTTACCTGAGCGCACTCTCCAGAACGAGAGTGCGCTGGCCCCGTGCATCTGCACGTGGGCCGTTTTTGTTGCCGTCGGACCATCGTCGGGACGCCCGCGTCCCATCCTGAGAAGCGCATCACACACTCCAGCCGAAGGCCTGAACCGCCATGACGAGACCCACGCCAGAGACCCTCGCCCACACCGCCCGGCGAGCCCGCCCGGCCACCGAGCCGGCCGGCGACGCCGACCACGCCCCCGCCCTCCGCACCGGAGCCGCCCCGGCCGTAGCTGGACGCGCTGCACAGGCCGGCGCGGACGGACGCGCCGCGACCGAGCCGTCGCCTGCGCCGGTCTCCGGTGCCGGGTCGCTGGTGCGGTCGCTCGAGGCGCTCGGCGTCGACGTCGTCTTCGGCATTCCGGGCGGCGCGATCCTGCCGGCGTACGACCCGCTCTACGACTCGACCGTGCGGCACATCCTGGTCCGCCACGAGCAGGGCGCCGGGCACGCGGCCACCGGGTACGCCCAGGCCACCGGCAAGGTCGGCGTCTGCATCGCCACCTCCGGCCCGGGCGCGACCAACCTGGTGACGCCGATCGCCGACGCGTACATGGACTCGGTGCCGATGGTGGCGATCACCGGCCAGGTGGCCCGCCCGTCGATCGGCACGGACGCCTTCCAGGAGGCGGACATCCAGGGCATCACCCTGCCGATCACCAAGCACAACTTCCTGGTGCAGACGCCCGAGGAGATCCCGCAGGTGCTCGCCGAGGCGTTCCACCTGGCCTCGACCGGCCGGCCCGGCCCGGTGCTGGTCGACATCCCCAAGGACGTCCTCCAGGCGCCGACCACCTTCACCTGGCCGCCCACCCTGGACCTGCCCGGCTACCGGCCCACCCTGCACCCGCACGGCAAGCAGATCCGCGAGGCGGCCCGGCTGATGACCGGCGCCCGCCGCCCGGTGCTCTACGTCGGCGGCGGCGTGCTCAAGGCCGGCGCCACCGAGGGGCTGCGCCGGCTGGCCGAGCTGACCGGCATCCCGGTGGTCACCACCCTGATGGCGCTCGGCGCGTTCCCCGACTCGCACCGGCAGCACCTGGGCATGCCCGGCATGCACGGCACCGTCGCCGCGGTCTACGCCCTGCAGAAGTCCGACCTGATCGTGGCGCTGGGCGCCCGCTTCGACGACCGGGTCACCGGCAAGCTGGACTCGTTCGCGCCGGACGCCACCGTGGTGCACGCCGACATCGACCCGGCCGAGATCGGGAAGAACCGGCACGCCGACGTCCCGATCGTGGGCGACGCCCGGCACGTCATCGACGAGCTGATCGCGGCCGTCACCGCCGAGCAGGCGGCCCGGCCGGCCGCCGACCTCGCCGACTGGTGGAACCAGCTCGACGACCTGCGCGGGCGCTACCCGCTGGGCTACGAGGAGCCGGCCGACGGCACGCTCTCCCCGCAGTACGTGATCAAGCGGCTGGGCGAGATCGCCGGCCCGGACACCGTCTACGTGGCGGGCGTCGGCCAGCACCAGATGTGGGCCAGCCAGTTCATCTCGTACGAGAAGCCGTACACCTGGCTCAACTCCGGCGGCCTCGGCACCATGGGCTACGCCGTCCCGGCGGCGATGGGCGCCAAGGTCGGCAAGCCGGACACGACGGTCTGGGCGGTGGACGGCGACGGCTGCTTCCAGATGACCAACCAGGAGCTGGCGACCTGTGCCCTGGAGGGCATCCCGATCAAGGTCGCCGTCATCAACAACGGCAACCTGGGCATGGTCCGGCAGTGGCAGACCCTGTTCTACGGGGAGCGCTACTCCAACACCGAGCTGGGCACCCACAAGCACCGGATCCCGGACTTCGTGAAGCTCGCCGAGGCGCTCGGCTGCGTCGGCCTGCGCTGCGAGAACGCCGCCGACGTGGACAAGACCATCGAGGCGGCCATGGCGATCACCGACGCCCCGGTGGTCATCGACTTCGTGGTCGGCAAGGACGCCATGGTGTGGCCGATGGTCGCCGCCGGCACCAGCAACGACGAGATCATGTTCGCTCGGGGCGTCCGCCCCGCCTTCGACGAGGACGAGCTGTAGTCATGACCGAATGCACCGAGCGCAGCGAGGGCCGTGAGGGCATGACGAGGAAGGCGCTGTAATGACGCTGCACACGCTGTCCGTGCTGGTGGAGAACAAGCCGGGTGTCCTGGCCCGGGTCTCCGGGCTGTTCTCCCGGCGCGGGTTCAACATCGACAGCCTCGCCGTGGGGGAGACCGAGAACCCCGACGTCTCCCGCATCACCATCGTGGTCAACGCCGAGTCGTCCCCGCTGGAGCAGGTCACCAAGCAGCTCAACAAGCTGGTCAACGTACTCAAGATCGTCGAGCTGGACCCGCAGGTCTCGGTGGCCCGGGAGCTGCTGCTGGTCAAGGTCCGCGCGGACCGCAGCGCCCGGGGCCAGGTGCTGGAGACGGTCGCCCTGTTCCGCGCTCGGGTGGTCGACGTCGCGCCGGACACGCTGACCATCGAGGCCACCGGCACACCCGACAAGCTCGACGCGCTGCTGCGTGACCTCGAGCCGTTCGGCATCAAGGAGATGGTCCAGTCCGGCACGGTGGCCATCGGGCGCGGCTCCCGCTCGATCACCGCCGGCCCGGCGCTGCGCGCCGCCTGATCCGCACCTACCAGATCTCGACGGGCCGACGGGCACCGCCGTACGAAAGGGAAGTCAATGAGCGTTGAGGTGTTCTACGACGACGACGCCGACCTGGGCCTGATCCAGGGCCGCAAGGTCGCCGTGATCGGGTACGGCAGCCAGGGCCACGCCCACGCGCTGTCGCTGCGCGACTCCGGCGTCGACGTGGTGATCGGCCTGCCCGCCGGTTCGAAGAGCCGGCCGAAGGCCGAGGAGCAGGGCCTGCGCGTGCTCACGCCGGCCGAGGCGGCGGCCGAGGCCGACGTGATCATGATCCTGGCGCCGGACACGGCCCAGCGGGGCCTCTACGCCGAGGCGATCGCCCCCAACCTCGCCCCCGGCAAGGCACTCTTCTTCGGCCACGGCTTCAACATCCGGTACGGCCTGATCAAGCCCCCGGCCGACGTGGACGTGGCGATGGTCGCCCCGAAGGGCCCCGGCCACCTGGTCCGCCGCCAGTACGTCGACGGCAAGGGCGTGCCCTGCCTCGTCGCGGTCGAGCAGGACGCCAGCGGCACCGCCTTCGGCCTGGCCCTGGCGTACGCCAAGGCGATCGGCGGCACCCGGGCCGGCGCGATCCGGACCACGTTCACCGAGGAGACCGAGACCGATCTCTTCGGCGAGCAGGCGGTGCTCTGCGGCGGTGCGGCGGCGCTGGTGCAGACCGGCTTCGAGGTGCTCACCGAGGCCGGCTACGCCCCCGAGGTGGCCTACTTCGAGTGCCTGCACGAGCTGAAGCTCATCGTCGACCTCATGTACGAGGGCGGCATCGCCCGGATGCGGTACAGCATCTCGGACACCGCCGAGTACGGCGACCTCTCCCGCGGCCCCCGGGTCATCGACTCCCGGGTCAAGGACGAGATGCGCAAGATCCTCGGTGAGATCCAGTCCGGCGAGTTCGCCCGCGAGTGGGTGGCCGAGGACGAGGCCGGCCGGCCGAACTTCGCCAAGTGGCGGGCCGAGGGCGCGGCGCACCCGATCGAGGAGACCGGGCAGAAGCTGCGCGCCATGATGAGCTGGGTCGACCGGCCCATCACCGAGACCGCCTGACCCTCGGTCGGGCAGCTCCGAGGCGGCCCGCGCCCCGACGCTCTCCCCGGCGTCGGGCCGCGGGCCGCCGTCATTCGCGCCGTCGAGGCGAGGCGCGCGGGCGGCCGGTTCACCTGGTGGGACCGGGTGACCAACGCCTCGGCCGCCCCGGCCCGACCCGGGCAACGGGTGAACGGGGGATGACGGACGCGCGACGAGCCTGTGTGAGGGCGCTCACCTCGCGGTCCGGGACCCGGAGGGCGGACCGCCCCCTACCATCCTTGGTGAGGTGCTCCAGCCGGCACCCGACGGCCATGGCACGGTTCGGTGCAGGGCGCAGCGCGGCGTCCCGAGGCCCCGGCCCGACCACAAAACCGAGCGTCTACGAGGACCGATGAATCCTGTCGTACTGATCGCCGAAGAACTCGCTCCCGCCGCCATCGAGGTGCTCGCGCACGACTTCGACGTGCGTCACGTGGACGGCACCGACCGCCCGGCCCTGCTCTCCGCGCTCTCCGAGGCCGACGCGGTGATCGTACGCAGCGCCACCCAGATCGACGCCGAGGCGGTCGCCGCGGCGCCGCGGCTGAAGGTCGTCGCCCGGGCCGGCGTCGGGCTGGACAACGTCGAGGTGCCCGCCGCCACGGCGCGGGGCGTCATGGTCGTCAACGCTCCCACCTCCAACATCGTCTCCGCCGCCGAGCAGGCCGTCGCGCTGCTGCTCGCCGTGGCCCGCAACACCGCCAGCGCCAGCGCCGCGCTCAAGGCGGGCGAGTGGAAGCGGTCGAAGTACACCGGCGTGGAGATCCAGGGCAAGACCGTCGGCGTGGTCGGCCTCGGTCGCATCGGCGTGCTCTTCGCGCAGCGCATCGCCGCCTTCGGCACCCGCCTGATCGCGTACGACCCGTACATCCAGCCGGCCCGTGCCGCGCAGCTCGGTGTCCGGCTGGTCGGCCTGGAGGAGCTGCTCCGGGAGAGCGACTTCATCTCGATCCACCTGCCGAAGACGCCGGAGACGGTGGGCCTGATCGGTGAGAAGGAACTGGCCATCGTCAAGCCGGGCGTCCGGATCGTCAACGCCGCCCGTGGTGGCCTGGTCGACGAGCAGGCGCTCGCCAACGCGATCGCCGAGGGCCGGGTCGCCGGCGCCGGCGTCGACGTCTACGCGAAGGAGCCCTGCACCTCCTCCCCCCTGTTCGCCTTCGACAACGTGGTGGCCACCCCGCACCTGGGCGCCTCCACCCACGAGGCGCAGGACAAGGCCGGTCTGGCCGTGGCGAAGAGCGTCAAGCTGGCGCTCCAGGGCGAGTTCGTGCCGGACGCGGTGAACGTGCAGGCCGGCGGCGTGGTCGCCGAGGACGTCCGGCCGCTGCTGCCGCTGGCCGAGAAGCTGGGCCGGGCCTTCACCGCGGTGGCCGGCGGGGTGGCCGCCAGCGTCACGGTCGAGGTGCGCGGCGAGATCGTCACCAACGACGTGTCGGTGCTCAAGCTCGCCGCCACCAAGGGGCTGTTCAGCTCGGTGGTGGAGGAGCAGGTCACCTACGTCAACGCGCCGCACCTGGCCGCCGAGCGCGGCGTCGAGGTCACCCTCGCCACCCAGGCCGAGACCGTCGACCACCCGAACCTGGTGACGGTCCGCGGGGCGCTGCCGGACGGCCGGACGGTCAGCGTCTCGGGCACGGTGGCCCACACCGGCGCCCGGGACGTGCTCAAGCTGACCGAGGTGGACGGTTTCGACGTGGAGATCGGCGCCGAGGGCATCCTGGTCTTCCTGCGCTACGCCGACCGGCCGGGTGTGGTCGGCACCGTCGGCACGCTGCTCGGCGAGGCCGGCGTGAACATCGCCGCCATGCAGGTGGCCCGCCGCGAGGCCGGTGGCGAGACGCTGATGACGCTCACCGTCGACCAGGCGCTCGGCGCGGACCTGCTCACCTCGGCGGCCGACTCGATCGGCGCGGTCGCGGCCAGCGCGGCGGACCTGCGCGACGAGTAGTCCGACCACGACGGATCAGGGGCCCGGCCGGACGGCCGGGCCCCTCGTCGTATCCGTGGCTCAGGACGTGACGCGTGCGGGCGGCGGGTAGACCGAGCCGTCCTGGGCGTCGAAGAGCATCAGGTCGTGCTCGCCGGCGAGCCGTTCGATGTCCAGCAGCACCTGGTCCGCGCAGGTGGGGAAGAGGTTCATCTCCACGTGGTCGCCGGCCGCGTGCAACGGGGTGACCTCCCAGGGCGTGCCCGGGCCCGCCGGACGGTCGGGATAGTTGGCCGTGATGGCCCGGTAGAAGGCGACCACCCGCGGGTCGGGGTACCGCTCACCGTGCCGCCCCTCGCGGCACCGCTGCACCGCCGCCCGCACCTCGTCGGGCGTGGCCCCGGCCGGCAGGGCCCACACGCTCAGATCGAAACTCACGGCGGACAGCGTGCCATCCCCGGTCCGCGCCGTCACCCCTGCCCCGCCGCAGGTTAACTCGCTGATTACCGACAGGACGCCGGACGGTCCGCTGTGGAGACTCTTGCGTCGAGTTGTGTCGATTCGCTAGCGTACCCGTGCGGTCACTGGCTGAGTCGATACTCCGGCCCGTCTTCGGGTGACGCGGTCGGCCGTCCGACCCACCGGCCCGCACCCCTCGATTGCGCGAGCCACGCGCATTCGTCGCTGACCGGCCCCCACGGTCGTTGCCGAGAACGTGGGGGCCGATCGCGGACGGCGTCCCGGCTGCGAAGGCGGGGCGGCGTTCCGCGCGGTCAGCGCCGGTGGTGGGCGAAGAGCGCCCGGTAGTCCGAGCCGTTGCGGAACCAGGCCAGTCCGGCCGGGCCGGCGGCGTACAGGGCGGTGGCGTAGGCGTCGGCCACCGCGAGGTCCGGGCCCACCACCGTGGCGGCGACCAGCTGGTCGGCGGGCTCGCCGGTGTGCGGGTCGACCACGTGTCCCCGCCGCCCGGTCACCCCGGAGGTGCCCACCGCGCCGGCGGTCATCTCCAGCACCAGCGGCGCCCGGCGCGCGTCGGTCGGGTGGTGCAGGGCGACCCGCCACGGGCCGCCGTGCGCGGCGTGGCCGCGAACGGTCAGGTCGGCGCCGGCCAGCACGGCGTAGTCGTGCACCCCCGCGGCGCGCAGCCGGGCCGCGGCCCGCTCCACCGCCCAGCCGCCGAGCAGGCCGCCCGGGTCGAAGCCGCCCGGCACGGCCCAGGCGTCGAACCACCCGTCGGTCGCGGCCCGCATCGCGGTGCAGCGGTCCACCAGGTCGGCCAGCGGCGGGTACGACTCGGGGCCGATCTCGCCCCGGCGCAGCTTCGACACCAGGCTGTCGGGCTGGTTCGGCCCGTAGGTCAGGTCGATGGCGCGCAGCTCGGCGACCGCGTCCCGGAGCGCCTCCCCGACGCCGCGGCGGCCCAGCCATTCGGGCGCGTTGAGCAGCAGCGAGTATTCCGCGCTGGAGGTGCGGACGGTGTGCCGGACGCTGATCCGGTCTCCGGCGACGCCGCCGGCCCGCTCCAGCCGGTGACTGCGGGTGCCGAGGCGCAGGTCGGGACGGCGATGGCGGAAGGCGGACTGGTCGATCCACCGGTTGCGGGGCTGCTCGTCCGTCCAGCGGGCCCGCCGCTGCTCCTCGATCCGCATGACACCGACCCTAGGCAGCGGACATGACCGCACCATGAATGCCACCTGGGAGACTGCTGTGCATCAGGGTATCCCGAATGCTGGAAGACGCGTACCGGGAGCCGGGACGGCGACGTACGGTTGCGCAGAACGACGAGGTGAGGGAGCGCCAGGTGGCACGCATTGCGGTGGTGGCCGGTGACGGCATCGGACCCGAGGTGGTCGGGCAGGCCCGCAAGGTCATCGACGCGGTGCTCCCCGGGGTCGAGGCCACCGCGTACGACCTCGGCGCGGCCCGCTACCACCGCACCGGCGAGGTGCTGCCCGACTCGGTCCTCGACGAGCTGGCCGGGCACGACGCCATCCTGCTCGGCGCGGTCGGCGACCCCACCGTGCCGCCGGGCGTGCTGGAGCGCGGCCTGCTGCTCAAGCTCCGGTTCGCCTTCGACCAGTACGTCAACCTCCGCCCCTCCCGGCTCTGGCCCGGCGTGACCGGCCCGCTGGCCGCCGTGAAGCCCGGCGAAGTCGACCTCGTGGTGGTCCGCGAGGGCACCGAGGGCCTCTACGCGGGCGCCGGCGGCTCGCTGCACCGGGACACCCCGGCCGAGGTGGCCACCGAGGAGAGCCTGAACACCCGGCACGGCGTCGAGCGGGTGATCCGGGACGCGTTCGCCCGGGCCCGCCGCCGGGAGCGGCGCAAGGTCACCCTGGTGCACAAGACCAACGTGCTGACCCACGCCGGCTCGCTCTGGGCGCGCGCCTTCGCGGCCGTCGCCGCCGAACACCCCGACGTGACCACCGAGTACCAGCACGTCGACGCCGCCGCGATGTTCCTGGTGACCAACCCGTCCCGGTACGACGTGGTGGTCACCGACAACCTCTTCGGCGACATCCTCACCGACATCGCTGCCGCGGTGACCGGTGGCATCGGGCTGGCGGCCAGCGGCTGCATCAACCCGGAGGGGCGCTACCCGTCGATGTTCGAGCCGGTGCACGGCTCCGCGCCGGACATCGCCGGCCGGGGCGTCGCCGACCCGGTGGCCGCGGTGCTCTCCGCCGCGCTGCTGCTCGACCAGCTCGGCCACGCCGACGCCGCCGCGCGGGTCACCGCCGCGGTCGCCACCGAACTGGCCGGGCGTACGCCGGGCGCACCGCTGCGCACCGAGGAGGTCGGCGACCGGCTCGCCGGGTACGCCGTAGCCTGACCGGGCCGTCACTTCGGCCCGGATCCGGGCCGCCAGACCCGTACCCGGGCCCGCTCGAGTTCCGGTCCGCGCCGGGCCGCCCGTCCGGCGCGCGCGATGTGCCGGGGCGGAGCTATCCGCTGAACGACCGTTCGGGGTAAGTTTCTGGCACCAGTGACGTCGGCGTGCGATCCCGCATGCCGTGGACCCGCAGGGAGGTCAGCGCGATGAGCGGTGGTGACAAGCTCGATTTCGAGATCCGTCCGAATCCCGCGCCGGTATCCGCCGCCGACCGGGCCGCCCTGCTGGCGAACCCGGGCTTCGGCCGGGTGTTCACCGACCACATGGTGACCATCCGGTACGCCGAGGGCAAGGGCTGGTACGACGCCCGGGTGGAGGCGCGCGCGCCGATCCCCATGGACCCGGCCGCCGCGGTCCTGCACTACGCGCAGGAGATCTTCGAGGGGCTGAAGGCGTACCGGACCGGCGACGGGTCGGTGACCATGTTCCGCCCGGAGGCCAACGCCGCCCGCTTCGTCGCCTCCGCCCACCGGCTCGCCATGCCGGAACTGCCGCCGGAGACGTTCGTCGAGTCGCTGCGCCGCCTCGTCGAGATCGACCAGGACTGGATCCCGGAGCACGAGGACGCCAGCCTCTACCTCCGTCCGTTCATGTTCGCCAGCGAGGTCTTCCTCGGCGTCCGCCCGGCCAACGAGTACCTCTACTGCGTGATCGCCTCGCCGGCCGGGGCGTACTTCGCCGGTGGGGTCAAGCCGGTGACGGTCTGGGTCTCGCCGGACTACACCCGGGCGGCGCCCGGCGGCACCGGCGCGGCCAAGTGCGGCGGCAACTACGCCGCGTCGCTGGCCGCCCAGGCCGAGGCCATCGAGGCCGGCTGCGACCAGGTGGTCTTCCTGGACGCGGTGGAGCGGCGCTTCGTCGACGAGCTGGGCGGCATGAACGTCTTCTTCGTCTACGACGACGACACCCTGGTCACCCCGCCGCTGACCGGCACCATACTGCCGGGCATCACCCGCGACGCGATCCTCACCCTGGCCGCCGAGTCGGGGCACCGGGTCGAGGAGCGTCCGGTCAGCTTCGCCGACTGGCAGGCCGACGCGGCCAGCGGCCGGCTGCGCGAGGTGTTCGCCTGCGGTACCGCCGCGGTGATCACCCCGGTCGGCGGGGTGCGCTTCCCGGACGGGGAGTTCCTGATCGGCGGCGGCGAGCCGGGCCGCTCCACCATGGCGCTGCGCCAGAAGCTGGTCGACATCCAGCGCGGCCGCGCCGAGGACCGGCACGGCTGGGTCTCCCGCGTCCTCTGACTGTCCACGCTCCACCCGCACGGCCGGCCCGTCCCCGACGGCGCCGGCCGTGCGCGCTCGCGGCGGAGGTCAGTCGAGGAGGTGGGCGCGAAGGGCGTTGAGCTGCTCGTCGGTCACGCCGGCGTGGCGGAGGTAGCCCTCGGCCGAGCCGTAGCCCTCGCGCAGCTCGGTGAGGAAGAGCTTCATCGCCTCGGCGGGGGAGGCGAGGAACGGCGGCGGTGGCTCCTCGGCGTCCGGCACCGTGGCCCGGACCCAGGCGCTGAACCGCTCGGACGCGGCGGTGCTGAGCGCGTAGTCGGCGGCGATGTCCTCGTCCGGCACGCCGAGCACGGCGAGGGTGAGGCCGCAGACGATGCCGGTGCGGTCCTTGCCGGCGACGCAGTGCACCACCACCGGGGCGTTGGCGCTGTCGGCGATCAGGCCGACCGCCTCGGCCAGCCCGGCGGTGCCGGTGCGGGCCAGGTCGGCGTACCGGTCGGCGAGGTAGCGGGGCAGGCTGCTGCCGGGCTGGTACATCTGCTCGGCCCAGTCCTGGTGCTCCGGGTGGATGTGCCGGTAGGTGAGCCCGTCGTAGGCGGGCACCCGGCCGTCCCGCGCCACCTCGGTGGGGCGGCGCAGGTCGATGACGGTGCGGATGCCGAGCGCGGTGAACGCGGCCCGGTCGGTCTCGTCGATCCGGTGCAGCGAGTCGGAGCGGTAGAGCCGGCGGTGCCGGACGGTGCGCCCGTCCTGGCTGCGGTAGCCGCCGACGTCGCGGAAGTTGAACAGCGCGGGGAAGGGGGTCTCCAGGGCGTCCACCCCTGACACGGTAACGGCCGGCGGGGCCACGATGTGCCCCGCCGGCCGCTGGTTGCAGGTGTCTCCGTTACCGGGCCGTGCCCGGCGGGATCGACGAGTAGGTGTCGTCGTAGTAACCGCCGAGCTTGTCCCGGTACGCCGGGTCCGTGTCGGTGCTCTCGTCGTACTCGGGCGCGGCCTTGATCTGGTCCTTGCTCCGGTCGACGTAGACCTTCCGCTCGTCGTGGTCGACGTGGTTGACGGTGCCGGCCGGCAGCATGACCTTCTTGCCGAAGATCCACGGCCCGGTGTCCACCACGAGGAAACTGGAGTTCACCTCGTGGCTGGCCCGGTCCACCTTGCCGATACCACCGTCCGTCGCCTCCACCTTGTAGCCGACCAGGTCGACACCGGTCACCCCGGCCTCGTCCCGGTAGCTCCACGGATCGAAACGCCCGGCGGGCGTGCCGCCCGCGAAGGCGCCCTGACCACCCTGGGTCAGCGGATCCGGCATCCCGTGGGTCGTTCGAGGGTCGAGCCGCTCCATGGCGTCAACACTCCCTTTCTCGACTTTCTCGGGGGATTTGCCTGTCGGATCCCTGCCTACCCGGTTGCGGAGATCGATACACCGATCGGCTCAGGCCAGCGCGGCCTCCGCGTCCAGGGCCACCGCCGCGGCGTGCACGACCGCCGCGATCCGCAGCCCCTCGTGCACCTGGTCGCGGCTGAACCCGGCGGCGCGCAGGGTCTTCTCGTGCGACTCCAGGCAGACGCCGCAGCCGGTGATCGCCGAGACGGCGAGGCACCAGAGCTCGAAGTCGGCCTTCTCCACCCCGGGCCGGGCGATGATCTGCATCCGCAGCCGGGCCGGCAGCGAGGCGTACTGCTCGTCGCCGATGAGGTGCTTGGCCCGGTAGTAGACGTTGTTCATCGCCATGATGGTGGCCGCGCCCTTGGCCGCCTCGACCGCCTCGGGCGTGAGGTGACCGGCCGCCTCGGCGGCGATCTCCCGGAGCACCACCGGGTTGCGGGCCGCCACCGCGCAGGCCAGGGCGGTGCCCCAGGCCTGCTCCGGCTTCAGCGTCGAGGTGGCGATGGTGGAGCCGAGGTTGAGCCGGATGTCCTTGGCGTACTCCGGCAGGGCTGCCTTGACCGCGTCCAGACCCATGGTCAGGCCCCGGCGCCGGCGAGCAGCGCGTTGGCGTCCAGGGTGGCGCCGCCCTTGTTCCAGTTGCACGGGCAGAGCTCGTCGGTCTGCAGGGCGTCGAGCACCCGCAGCACCTCGGAGACGTTCCGGCCGACCGAACCGGCGGTCACCATGGCGAACTGGATCTCGTTGTCCGGGTCGACGATGAAGGTGGCCCGCTGGGCGACGCCGTCCTCGCCGAGCACGCCGCAGTCGGCGGTCAGCTCACGCTTGATGTCGCTGAGCATCGGGAAGGGCAGCTCGCGCAGGTCCGGGTGGTCCTTGCGCCAGGCGTAGTGGACGAACTCGTTGTCGACGGAGACGCCGAGGACCTGGGCGTCCCGGTCGGCGAACTCGCCGTTGAGGCGGCCGAACTCGGCGATCTCCGTCGGGCAGATGAAGGTGAAGTCCTTCGGCCAGAAGAAGACGACGCGCCACTTGCCCTCGTAGGTCTTGTGGTTGATCGTCTCGAACGCCTTGTCGGGGTCGAGGGAGACGCAGGCGGTGAGTTCGTACTCGGGGAAGCGGTCACCGACAGTGAGCACGGGTCCTCCTTGACGGCGGCCGGGCAACGACGCCAGGCCGGTAACTGGATCTGTTCCAGATGCTTCCGCAGCCCCGTTCCCGCCGGACGCCGGGCGGGCGCCTTGTTAGGTCGATCACGGGTGCGTCCCGCGATGTGGATTCTGCCTCCCAAAAACGTTGCGGGGTGGCAGAGTACGAGCCGTGACCAGCACCGTCCTGATTATTGGCAGCTAGCGCGCCGGCCTTCCCCCTCGCCGAGCGCGCAGACCTCCCGCATCCGCGGGGGGTCTTTTTGTTGCTCCCCGCAGGTTCGAGAAGAGGACTCCCATGACCTTCCAGGTGTACGACACGACGCTGCGCGACGGCGCCCAGCGCGAGGGGCTCAGCTACTCGGTGGTCGACAAGCTGGCGGTGGCCCGCCTCCTCGACGAGCTCGGGGTCGGCTTCATCGAGGGCGGCTGGCCGGGCGCCGTGCCGAAGGACACCGAGTTCTTCCGCCGGGCCCGCACCGAGCTGGAGCTGCGGCACGCGATCCTGGTCGCCTTCGGGGCCACCCGCAAGGCCGGCGTCGCGGTCGAGGACGACCCGCAGGTGCGCGGGCTGCTGGACGCGGGCACCCCGGCCGTGGCGCTCGTCGCCAAGGCGGACCTGCGACACGTCGAGCGGGCGCTGCGCACCACCGCCGAGGAGAACCTGGCGATGATCCGCGACACGGTCGCGTACCTGGTGGCGCAGGGGCGGCGGGTCTTCGTCGACGGCGAGCACTTCTACGACGGCCACCGGCACGACCCGGCGTACACCGCCGCGGTGGCCGAGACCGCGCTCGCCGCCGGGGCCGAGCGGTTCGTCCTCTGCGACACCAACGGCGGGATGCTGCCCTCCCAGGTCACCGCCGCGATCACCGACCTCACCGCGCGTACCGGGATCGCCCCCGCACGGCTCGGCATGCACGCCCAGAACGACACCGCCTGCGCGGTGGCCAACACGATCGCCGCGGTCGAGGCCGGCGTCCGGCACGTCCAGGGCACAGCCAACGGGTACGGCGAGCGCCCCGGCAACGCCGACCTCTTCGCGATCGTGGCCAACCTCCAGCTCAAGCTCGGCATGCCCGTCCTACCGGAGGGCTGCCTGGAACAGATGGTGCGGGTCTCGCACGCCATCGCCGAGATCGCCAACATCGCCCCCGACACCCACCAGGCCTACGTCGGGGCCGCCGCCTTCGCCCACAAGGCAGGGCTGCACGCGAGCGCGATCAAGGTCGACCCGTTGCTCTACAACCACGTGGACCCCTCGGTGGTGGGCAACGACATGCGGATCCTGGTGACCGAGATGGCCGGCCGGGCCAGCGTCGAGCTCAAGAGCCGCGAGCTGGGCCTGGATCTGGCCGGCCATCCGGAGGCCCTGTCCCGGATCACCAACCGGGTCAAGGAGTTGGAGGCCGGCGGCTGGTCGTTCGAGGCCGCCGACGCCTCGTTCGAGCTGCTGGTCCGCTCCGAGCTGCCGGACGCCGCGCCGGCCCGGCCGTTCGCGCTGGAGTCCTACCGGGTGCTGGTCGAGCACCGCGAGGACGGCGCGGTGGTCTCCGAGGCCACCGTCAAGATCCGGGTACGCGGCGAGCGCGTCATCGCCACCGCCGAGGGAAACGGCCCGGTCAACGCCCTTGACGAGGCGCTGCGGGTGGCGCTCGCCCGGCACTACCCGGAGCTGCGCGAGTTCGAGCTGGCCGACTACAAGGTCCGCATCCTGGAGGGCAGCCACGGCACCGGGGCGGTGACCCGGGTGCTGGTCGAGACCGCCGGGGCCGGCCGCGACTGGACCACGGTCGGCGTCCACCCCAACGTGGTCGAGGCCAGCTGGCACGCCCTGGTCGACGCCCTCACCTACGGCCTCGACCGGGCGCGGGTCTGACGCCGGCTCACCCGGCGGGCAGCCGCAGCTCGGCCAGCACGGCGCGGTGGTCGCTGCCCGGCACCGCGTACACGTCGACGGCGCGGACCGCGATGCGCCGGTCGACAAGCACGTGGTCGATGGTGACCGGCGGGATCGGGTCTCCGTCGTACGGGCCCCAGGTGCCGGAGAGCCCGGCGCCGGCCGCGGCGGCGGCGTCGACGTAGCCGGTGTCGATGAGGTCGCGCAGCGGCGCGTGGTCGAGGGTGGCGTTGAAGTCGCCGGCCAGGACGCTCAACCCGCCCCGCGGGGTGGCCGGCGGCTGGGCCCGCAGGTCGGTCCACCAGTTTGGCACCACCTCGACGGCGTACGGGGCGGCCGGGTGCGCCGACTCCACCCGCAGTGGCGGCGCGCCCGGCGCGGCCACCGTCCCGTACGCCTGGGTGAAGAAGAAGCCCTGGTTGCGCCGGTAGCCGGTGCCGCTGAGCGGGTGGCGCGCGTACAGGCCGGAGCCGGTGGTGCCGACCTCGGGGTTGAGCATCCGGTAGGGCAGCAGGGTGGCCAGCCCGAGCCGGTCCAGTTCGGCGGCGGCCTGCGGGGTGAACTCCTGCACGGTCAGCACGTCCACCCGGTGCGTCCGCACCAGCTCGACCAGCCGCGCCGGGTCGGCGCCGCCCTTGCGCAGGTTGGCGGTGAGCAGCCGGAGCACGGGCCCGTGGACAGTGGGCCGGTCGTCGCGGACGGCGCGCGGCGCCACCGCGCCGAGCAGCGCCAGGGCGGCGACCGCCGCGACCACCGCGGGCGCGCGGCGCCGCAGGGCGAGCGCCAGCGCCACCGAGCCCGGCCAGCCGGAGCACCGCCCAGGCGGCCACGGGCACGACCGCCACCCAGCAGGCGATCGTGGCGGACCGGCGGCGGACCCGGGTGTCGGCCGGTCCCGGCCCACTTGTCGTGATCACGGGCGTCACGCTACCGGCCGGCCGCCCGGCCCGGTGTCCCACGAGGCCATTTCGTGAATGGTCGGACCCTCACTTCTCACAATTGTCGAAAGCGTTTTTCGAATGGCACATGGTAAATGTGAGCTATTGACCTGCCGCATTTTTCGGTGCTAGGTTCCACGTGGTCGAGGCGTCGCGACTCTCAGTAGTAATCCCAGTTTAGATCCAGGTGCAGCCCAGCATTAACGGTGCGCTGATGACGTGGGTCCCCCGATGGTCCGCAATTGTCTGCGCCTGGCTGACGTGTCGAATCCAGCCGTCCCGCACCGCACGCGGGGTCGGCCGTGTCACCACGGTCACACAAGGGAGATCTGTCATGGCCACATTCCTCAAGCGCAAGGCGACGGTGGTGGCCCTCGCCGCGCTGTCCCTCACCCTGGCCGGCGGCGGCATCGCGGCCGCCGCCCACCCGGCGGCGAAGGCCGAGGCCGGGCAGGCCAGCGCCCGGCAGCCCGGCCACCAGCCCCCGGTGACCGCCGCCGAGAGCCGGGCCGCGAAGGCCGCGCTGAACGCCACCCTCGCCGCGCCGGCCCCCGGGCTGGTCGCCTGGGCGGTGGTGAGTTCCAACGGGACCCTGCTCCAGCACTCGGCGAACGTCGTGAGCGCCAAGAAGTTCTCGCCGTCGCTGCCGGGCCAGTTCGCCGGGCAGTACCAGGTGACGCTCGACTACGACGTCCGCCTCAGGGGGCTGCACGCGACCATCGGCACCAACGACGCGGCGAACGTCCCGCCGGGCGGTGAGGCCTCGGTGGCGCCCCGCTACCTGACCCCGAACGCCGTCTTCATCCAGACCCGCAACTCCTCCGGCGGGTACGCCGACCGGCCGTTCCACCTGCTCGTCGCCAACTGACCGCAGGCCCGCCACGCCGGCCCCCGCCGCACGCGGGGGCCGGCCGGCCCGTCCCTGGCCCGGTCTGCGCCGCCCTGGGGTACCCGGGCCCGCCCGCACCATTGCGGACGCGGCGGGGGAGTCGTCCCGATCCGACCCCGAAAGGGACGCCGAGGGGCCGATAATCCGACGTTTGCCCGTACGCCGGCACGGGAAGCAAGCACCGTGACGGACATCTCGGACACCCTGGCCGGCGTGCCCAGCCCGGTCGATGCCGACGCGAGCGGCGTCGAGCTGGAACAGACCCTCTTCGAGGTCAAACGCGTGATCGTCGGGCAGGATCGCCTCGTCGACCGCCTGCTCACCGCCCTGATCGCCGACGGCCACTGCCTGCTGGAGGGCGTGCCGGGGGTCGCCAAGACCCTCGCGGCGCAAACCCTTTCCACGGTGGTCGGCGGCACCTTCTCCCGGATCCAGTTCACTCCCGACCTGGTCCCCTCGGACATCGTCGGCACCCGCATCTACCGGGCCTCCACCGAGTCGTTCGACGTGGAGCTGGGCCCGATCATGGCGAACCTGGTGCTCGCCGACGAGATCAACCGGGCCCCGGCCAAGGTGCAGTCGGCGCTGCTCGAGGCGATGGCCGAGCGGCAGGTCTCCATCGGCGGCCGGAGCTGGCCGGTCCCGGACCCGTTCCTCGTGCTGGCCACCCAGAACCCGATCGAGTCGGAGGGGGTCTACCAGCTCCCCGAGGCGCAGCGCGACCGCTTCCTCATGAAGATCGTCGTCGACTACCCGAGCGACGCCGACGAGCTGGCCATCCTCTACCGGATGAGCACCGAGCGGCCGACCGCGCGCCCGGTGCTCGACCCGTCCCGGCTGCGCGCGCTCCAGCGCCGCGCCGCCGACATCTTCGTTCACCACGCGCTCGCCGAGTACGTGGTCCGGCTCATCCTCGCCACCCGGGACCCGGGGCGGTTCGGGCTGTCCGAGATCGCGCCGCTGCTGGCCTACGGGGCGAGCCCGCGGGCCACCCTCGGCCTGGTGGCGGCGGCCCGGGCGCAGGCGCTGATCCACGGCCGGGACCACGTCCTCCCGGAGGACATCCGGGACCTGGCGGTGGACGTGCTGGCCCATCGGCTGGTGCTCTCCTTCGACGCGGTGGCCGACGGGGTCTCCGCCGAGACGCTGGTCCGCCGGCTGGTCGAGGCGGTGCCGCCACCCCGGGTGGTCACCGGGCACCCGGAGGCGGCGGCCGACCTGGCGGCGGCATGAGGCGCCGGGACGCACCCGTCCTGCCCGAGCCCGGGCTGGCCGACCTCGCCCCCGACCAGCGACTGCGACGGCTGGAGCTGACCGTCACCCGGCGGCTCGACGGGCTGCTGCACGGCCAGTACCGCGGCCTGCTGCCCGGCCCGGGCAGCGAGGCGGCCGGCAGCCGGGAGTACCGCCCCGGCGAGGACGAGGTACGCCGGATGGACTGGGCGGTCACCGCCCGGACCACCGTCCCGCACGTGCGCGAGGTCGACGCGGACCGGGAGCTGACCACCTGGCTGCTGGTCGACGCCAGCCCCAGCATGGAGTACGGCACGGCCACGCTGGACAAACGGGAACTGGCGGTGGCCGCGGTGGCGGCGGTCGGCTTCCTCACCGCCGGCATCGGCAACCGCCTCGGCGGCCAGGTGCTCGCCCCGGAGGGCGTACGCCGGTTCCCGGCCCGGAGCGGGCGCACCCACCTGCTCGGGCTGCTCCGCGCCCTGCTGGGCGCGCCGCGCACCGACGGGCACCGCGACCTGCCCCCGCCGACCCTGGCCGACGGGCTGGACGGGCTGCAACGGGTGGCCACCCGGCGCGGGCTGGTGGTGGTCGTCTCCGACTTCCTCGACGGGCTGCCCGACGACCCGGACGCCGCCCCGGCCTGGGAGCCCGTGCTGCGCCGGCTGGCCGTCCGGCACCAGGTGCTCGCCGTCGAGGTGACCGACCCGCGCGAGCTGGAGTTGCCCGACGTCGGGCTGGTCACCCTGGTCGACCCCGAGACCGGCCGCCACCGCGAGGTGTGGACCGGTGACCCGGCCCTGCGCGAGCGGTATGCGCAGGCCGCCGCGGCCCAGCGCGACCAGGTCCGGCACGCGCTGCGCCGGTCCGGGGCGACGCACCTGGCGTTGCGTACCGACCGGGACTGGAGCGCGGACATCGTCCGGCACGTGCACACCCAGCGCCGGCTGGCCGCCGCCCCCGCCGCGGCCCGGGGAGGTGCGGCGTGACCTGGCAGTCGCCCGCCCGCCTCTGGCTCCTGCTCGGGGTCGCCGCGCTGGTCGTCGGCTACTTCGTGATGCAGCGCCGGCAGAGCCGGTACGCCGTCCGCTTCACCAACCTGCGGCTGCTGGACCGGGTCGCCCCGCGGCGGCCGGCCTGGCGCCGCCACGTTCCGGCGGGACTCTTCCTCGCCATGCTCGCGCTGCTGGTGGTCGGCTTCGCCCGGCCCAACGCCGAGGTGCGGGTGCCCCGGGAGCGGGCCACCGTGATGGTGGCCGTGGACGTCTCCACCTCGATGCTGGCCGGCGACGTCGACCCGGATCGGCTGACCGCCGCCAAGGAGGCCGCCCGCCGGTTCGTCGACGGCCTCCCGGACGAGTTCAACGTGGGGCTGGTCGCGTTCGCCGGCAGCGCGGCGGTGCTGGTGCCGCCCAGCACCGATCGGGACGCCCTGCACGAGGGGGTCGAGCGGCTCGCCGAGGGAATCACCGGGGTGCAGGGCACCGCCATCGGGGAGGCGATCAGCACCTCGCTGGGCGCGGTGAAGAGCCTCGACGCGAAGGCCGCGAAGGACCCGCCGCCCGCGCGCATCATCATCCTCTCCGACGGCGCGAACACCTCCGGCATGGATCCGATGGAGGCGGCCGGCCAGGCCGTGGCCGCCAAGGTGCCGGTGCACACCATCTCGTTCGGCACGCCGTCCGGCTCCGTGGACCGGGGCGGGCGGGCGATCCAGGTGCCGGTCGACGGGCAGACCCTCAAGGCGGTCGCCGACGAGACCGGCGGCGGCTTCCACGAGGCGTCCACCAGGGAAGAGCTGCGCGCCGTCTACGAGGACATCGGCAGCTCGGTGGGCTACCGCAAGGAACGGCAGGACATCTCGGCCCGTTTCATCGGCCTCGGGCTGGTCTTCGCCATGGGGGCCGCCGCCGGTTCGCTGCGGTGGTTCTCCCGACTGCCCTGACCCCGCACCACGACCGGACGACGCACGACACGTGAGGAGCCCAGGTATGGCAGTGCAGACCGGACTCGGCGAGCCGCGCGGCCCGTGGTTCGTCTCGCCGGAACTGGACCCGGACGGACGCGGGCGCTGGGACGTACCCGGGTCCGAGCGGGGGGCGGCGCGGCGGAGCTGGCGCGGCCGGCTGCTGAGCGCGGCGGCGGTGGTGGCCCTCTCCACCGTCTCCGGGGCGGCGGCCGGCACCTGGGCGGCCGACCGGGACGCGCCCGGCCCTGCGGCGGCCTCCGCCGCGCCGGTGCCGGCGGAGCTGGTCACCGCCGCCGAGAAGACCGTCCCCGGGGTGGTCTCGGTGATGGTCGGCGGGACGTCCGGCGCGTCTGCCTCCGGCTCCGGCTTCGCCATCGACAACGAGCAGCACATCGTCACCAACGACCACATCCTGGCCCGGGGCGGCTCCGGACCGGTGACGGTGGAGACCTCAGACGGGCGCCGGTTCACCGCCGAGGTGGTGGGGCGGGAGCCGGCCAGCGACCTGGCGGTGCTGAAGGTCCCGGCGTCGGCCCGGCTGTCGGCGTTGCCGCTGGCCAAGCCGAACTCCACCCGGGTGGGCGAGCCGGTGCTCGCCGTCGGCTCCCCGCTCGGCCTGGCCGGCACCGTCACCGCCGGTATCGTCAGCGCGCTCAACCGGCAGGTACGCATCGGCAACGGCCGGCACACCGCGGTGCAGACCGACGCCTCCATCAACCCGGGCAACTCGGGCGGGCCGCTGGTCAACGCGCGGGGTGAGGTGGTCGGGGTGAACACGGCCATCGCCACCATCGACGGCAACGGTTCGATCGGCATCGGGTTCGCCATTCCCATCGATCAGGTCCAGCAGACCGCCGACACCATCATCGGCCGGGGCGGCTGACCGGCCCCGCGGCCCTGACCTGCGCCGGCGTGCCGAGCGGTGCGGCCGGAAGGGGAGAAGTGTCGGATATCCGGCGTGGGACCATCGGGCCATGGAAATATTACGCTGAGTATGGATACTGGCGGAGGTGGAGCAAGCTGTCATCGCGGCCCTCCTCCTGGTGGGCCTGGTCATCGGCGCCGGTGTCGGCGCGTCGTACGCCCGCGCGCAGCGGGGTTGGAAGGACTACAAGACCATCCGGACCACCGTCCCGGGCGCCCGGCGCACCGCCTGGTTGGCGACCCGTGCGGTGGTCACCAAGATCGGCGTGATCGCGCTGCTGCTGGTCGGAGCGGCGGCGTACGCGGCGGCCGGGTCGGACCACGAACGCGCGAGTCCCGGACCCACTCCGACCCCGACCGTGACCGCCACCCCGGGCCACCGCGCCGGGCGTTAGCCTCGGGGCGTGGACGACGGACTGCGGGTGACCGACCGGCTCGTGCTGCCCGACGCCGAGCTGCGGGAACGCTTCTCCCGCTCGTCCGGCCCGGGTGGTCAGGGGGTCAACACCACCGACTCGCGGGTGGAGCTGAGCTTCGACCTGGCCAGGTCGCCGAGCGTGCCCGAGGCGCTGCGCGCCCGCGCCCTGGACCGGCTCGCCGGCCGGCTGGTCGACGGGGTGCTGACCGTGGCGGCCAGCGAGCACCGGGCGCAACTGGCCAACCGCGAGGCGGCCCGCGAGCGGATGGCCGCCCTGCTGCGCGAGGCGGTCGCGCCGCCGCCGAAGCCGCGCCGCCCCACCCGCCCGTCCCGTGGCGCCAAGGAGCGCCGGCTGGCCGAGAAGAAGCGGCAGTCCCAGCGCAAGCGCGACCGCCGGGTGGACGGCGACTGACCGCGGGTCAGCGCGACGGCACCGGCCCGGTGGTCGCCCGTTCGTGGCCGCCGAGCACCTCGAACGCGGTGAGGGCCAGGCAGACCGCGGCCAGCAGGGCCAGCGCGAGCAGCGCCGACAGGCCGGTCGTCAGCGGCAGCAGCACCGCCACGACCAGGGCCTGCACCTGGCGGGCCCGCCGCCGGCGCCCGGTCGTCCGCCACCGGAACGCCTGGACCCCCAGCAAATAGAGCAGCACCCCGCCGAAGAGCGCGGCGTGCGCCAGCGGATACGGCGCCGGCCCGAGCTCGAAGAAGCCCTGGCTGCCCAGCACCGACATGGTCTTGCGCAGGCCGAGCGAGACCAGCACGATCCCGGCCACCATCGGCAGGTGCAGCCAGGTGTACGCGTCGCGGGCCAGCCGGGTCCGGGTGCGGAGGTCGGCGGCGGCCAGCGCCCGTTCCCCCTCGGTGCTGTCCCAGCCGAAGTAGGTCCACCACAGGGCGGCCAGCAGGGCGGTGCCGAGGAACGCCGCCACCACGATCCGGGCCGAGACCGGCGTGTAGACCACGGCGCTGCCCATCGAGATCACCGCCTCGCCGATCCCGATGATGATGATCAGACTGTGCCGGTCGGCCCAGTGCTCCGCCGAGCGCACGCTGAGGTGGCGCAGGCCCACCCGGGCGTTCCCGAGCACGTCGACCGCGATGGCGAGCACCCACAGCGCGACCCGCGGTGGAGAGAACTGGCGGACGTCGCCGACCGGCAGCGGCAGCAGCGCCGCGACCAGCATCAGGCCGAGCGCGACCAGGGTCGGCGTGGCAGCCCGCACCGGCGGCGTCCGCCAGGCCGGGCTCTGCCACGCCACCAGCCCGAACGAGGCCAGGTGCAGCAGCCGGATGGCCGCGTAGCAGGCGACGAAGACCAGCGGCCCGGGCAGGCCGCCGCGCGAGCCGTCGATCGCCTGCGGACTGGCCAGCGTGATCATCGCGGTGAGCGCCACCACCAGCACCATGACCAGGCGTACCACCGGACTCTCCGCGCGGACCTCGGCCGCCAGCCAGGCGTACGCGCACCAGGCCTGCCAGAGCACGGCGAGCACCAGCAGCCCGCGCGCCAGGCCCGGCCACGTCGGGTCGTCGGCCATCAGCGCGGCCACCTGGAGGAACGCGTAGACGAAGACCAGGTCGAAGAAGAGTTCCTTCGGGGTGACCCCGCCGTGCTCCTGGATCGCGCTGATCTGCGCGTGCAACCGGCGGTGCCGGCGCCGGAACACGGTCAGGTCGGCCAGTGCGGTCGCGCCCACCGCGGCGGCCAGCAGGGCCAGTTCGGCCAGCGCCGGCAGGTGCGGCGCGATGGGCGCCAGCCCGGCCACCAGCAGGATGCCGAGCACCGGGGACCGGCCCAGGATGCGCAGCGTCCGCACCTCGAACAGCACCAGCCCCGACAGGTAGAGCACCACCCCGCCGTGGAGCACCAGCAGCGTGAGCAGCGGGCTGGCCTCGTCGCTGTGCATCCGCAGCTCGCCGAGCACCTTCTTGAGGCCGAGCGCCACCAGGATCAGCCCGGTCATCATCGGCAGGTGCAGGAAGCTGTACGCGTCCCGGCCGAGCAGCGCGCGCCGCGTGCCGACGACCCGCTCCAACGCCTGCTCGGCCGCGAACCGGGCCACGTCGAAGTACGTCCACCACAGCGCGCCGGCCAGCGCCACCCCGAGCAGCGCCCCGACCAGCACCCCGGGGGTCAACGGCTGGGCCACCGCCACCCCCTGGCTCAACCCCACCGAAATGATCGTCTCGCCGAACCCGATCAGGATGATCAGGCCGTGCCGCTCCGCCCAGTACGGGATCGAGCCGATCAGCCACAGCTCCGCGCCGAGCAGCATCGCCCCGCCGTACTCGGCGACGATCGCGCAGCCCACCAGCGCGAAGCGGATCCACTCCCGGCCCGCCTCGTTCGGCACCGGCCCGGGGACCAGCGCGGCGGCGAGCAGGAACAGCGCGCCGGCCACCGGCGGCGACCACGCCCGCAGCGCCAGCCGGCGGGGTCCCCCCTCCTTGGCGGCCGCCAGCGCGGCGACGGTCAGCGTGGTGCCGCGTACGACCAGGTAGCCGAGGGCGAAGACCAGTGGGCCGGAGAGCCCGCCGGGCCGGTCCTGGAACGCCTCCCACACCGTCAGGCCCATCACGAACAGGGTGGCGCTGAGCCCGAACATCACCACGGGCAGGACGCCGCGGTCCAGCCGGACGGTGCTGCCCAGCCAGGCGAACGGCGCCCAGCACCACCAGAGCAGCACGAGCAGCAGCAGGCCGCGGGGCAGCCCGGCCGGGTTGAGCTGCTCGGCGGTCACCCCGGTGACGTTGAGGAACGCGAAGACGAAGATCAGGTCGAGGAAGAGTTCCAGCCGGCTGACGTCGCCCGCGTCGCCGGCCAGCTGGATCCGACCGACGCCGCCCACCACCTCACTGTGCCAACCGGGCCGGGCGCTGACCGGGGATCCGTCCCAATCACCCCCTAGGACCGGCCGGCCCCCGGAAAACTGTTTGAGGGCCCGCCGTGCCGTCGCCCAGAATTCGCCGCGTGCCGAGCGACTTCTCCGTCAAGCCCACCCTCACCGGCGACCGGGTCCTGCTGCGTCCGTTCGTCGACGACGACCTCGCGGCCTTCGAGGCGATCCTGGCCGACCCGGGGTGGCCCGGCTCACCGGCAGCCCGCCCGGGGAGGGGCTCGAACCCGCCCGGCTGCGGGCCTGGTACGGCACCCGCAACAGCCAGCCCGACCGGCTCGACCTGGCCGTCGTGGACCGGGCGACCGGAGCCTGCGTCGGCGAGGTGGTGCTCAACGAGTGGGACCGGCACAACGACAGCTGCAACTTCCGCACCCTGATCGGCCCCGCCGGGCGGGACCGGGGGCTCGGCACCGAGGCGGTCCGGCTCGTCGTCGGGTACGGCTTCGAGCAGCTCGGCCTGCACCGGATCGGGCTTGAGGTGTTCGCCTTCAACCCGCGCGCCCGCCGGGTCTACGAGAAGGTCGGCTTCGTGGCCGAGGGCACGCTGCGGCAGGTCCTCCGCGACGGTGACGGCTGGGTGGACGCCACCGTGATGTCGATCCTCGCGGAGGAGTGGGCCGCGCACCGGGGCCACCCGGCCGGCTGAGTCCGCCACGCGGGACCGGGTCGGGCCGGGCACGTCGAACCGCTTCAATGCGTACGGGAGCGAGGGCCGGCACCGACCACCACGTCACGTGACAGGAGTCCCGGGCCCCGGTCAGCCCGGCCGGTCGGTCGCGTCGAGGGCGGCCAGCAGCCGGGTCCGCAGCCCGCCGGCCCGCTCGGCGAAGCCCCGCTGGGCGGCGGCGTACTCGGCCCGGCCCTCCGGGGTCTCCACCCGGACCGGCGGGTGACCGAGGTCGGCCAGGTCGTACGGGCTGGCCCGCATGTCCAGCGTGCGGATCTCCCGGGCCAGCGCGAAGGCGTCCGCCACCAGCTCCGACGGCACCAGCGGGGAGAGCTTGTACGCCCACTTGTAGAGATCCATGTTGGCGTGCAGGCAGCCCGGCTGATCCAGCGCGTGCTGGCTCTCCCGGGTCGGCGTCAGCACGTTGAGCGGCCGGGCCGGCGCGGTGAAGAACCGGAACGCGTCGAAGTGGCTGCACCGCACGCCCCGCTCCTCGACGACCGCCGCGGTCGCCGCCGGGCTGAGCCGCAGCGGCCAGGCGTTGTGCCGCACCTCGTCCTGGGTCTGCCGGTAGACCATCGCCCACTCGTGCATGCCGAAGCAGCCGAAGTGGGCCGGCCGGCCGGCGGTCGCCGCGAGCAGCGTACGGATCCAGGCGATGGACTCGGCGCGCCGCGCGCGTACCCCCGCGGTGTCGAGGGTGACCCCGGCGGCGGTGGCGCGGTAGTCCCGGCCGAACCCGGCCGGGTCCGCGTCGCGCAGCACCACCCCGGCGCCGGGGTGCCAGCGGCGCAGCTGGGCCGGGCGGTGCGAGTAGTAGGTGAAGAGGAAGTCCTCGACGGGGTGCCGCACCCCGGAGCGGCGGCGGGCCAGGTGCGGCGCCAGCCAGGCGTCCACCCGCTCCTCGTGGGCGCGACGCCGGGCCTGCCAGTCGGCCGCGTCGAGCGCGGTGGCGGGGGCGAGGGCGGCGGTCACGGACCCCAGGGTACGACCGCCGCCCCGCCCCCGGTCACCGCACGTCCACCCGCACCCCGGCGGAGAAGACCCCGCTGCGCAGCTCCAACTGCTTCGGTGGGTCGTCGCCGTGCACGGTGAACACGATGGGCAGCAGCACCCGGGAGCCGGCGGCGACCGGCTGGGCGAAGACGTCCCGGCCGAGGTTGGCCACCCGGGTGGCGTTCTCGTCGGCGGCCACCCAGTTGCCCCCGGGCAGGTACGCCCGCTGCAACTGCCCGTGCCAGGTCTGCTCGCCCGGCGTGAGGTTGCGCACCCCGACCGTGGCCAGGCACTGCCGCCCGCCGGCCGGTGCCACGGGCAGCGTTCCCGCGCCGCAGGCCAGCCGGTAGACGGTGAACTCGAACGCGCTCTCGCGCAGCGGGACGCCGAGCGGGCCGGTGACGCTGTTGCCCACCCAGGCGCCGCTGGTCGGCTGCTTGGTGGTGTCCATCGCGGCGACCCGCTGCGTGGCCGTCCACGCCGCCGCGCCGACCACGCCGGCCAGCACCGCGGCCGCGACCCCGACCACCAGCCAGATCGGCGGCCGGCGGCGCCGTGCGGCGGTGGTGGGCATCGCCGGGCGCGGGTAGACCGTGC
>NZ_MUYZ01000619.1:0-1547 GCF_003013775.1 Micromonospora sp. MH33 | reverse complement strand
GGTGCCGGCGGAGCCCGAGCCGGAGGCGACTGAGGCGGCCCCGTCCGCCGCGCGGCCCGACGCCTGCGCCCTGGTGTCCCGGGCCGACGCGGAGCGGCTGGCCGGCACGCCCGTGGAGGACCCGGTGCCGGTCCGGGAGTCCTGCACCTACACCGCGCCGGTCACCGGCCCCACCGCCCAGGTCGAGGTGTACGTCGGCGACGGCGCGAAGAAGTACCTGGACATCGAGCGCGACCTGGGGCACGAGGTGCGGCCGCTGGCCGGGGTGGGCGACGAGGCACACCTCACCGCGGAGGCGTTCTTCATCCGGAAGGGCGACGTCTGGGTGGCGGTGCGGCTGATGCGGCTCAACGACCCGCAGGAGAACCGCGAGCCGCTGCAAAGCCTCGCCCGCACCGTCGCCGGGCGGATGTGAGCCGGCCGGTGCCCGGCCGCCGGCTGCTGGCCGCCGCGGTCGCGGTGCTGCTCGCGCTGACCGGGTGCGGCAGCCCGCGGGCGGACGGCCGCGCCACCGGGCCGGGCGGCGAGGCGGAGCTGCGCTACGGGGCGGCGCCGGCGCCCGGCGACGGGGTGACCCTGCAACCCGACGTGGTGATCGTCGGCCAGGGTGGCCGGTCGGTGCGCTCGGTCAGCGCCGACGGGCTCATCTGGCGGCTGGACGCCGCGGCCCGCAACACCGACCGGCTGGCGCGCGGGGTGGTCATGTTCGTCACCGGGCGGGGCGTGGGTCGGGTGCTGGACCTGGCCGAGGAGGGCAGCGACCTGCTGGTGACCATCGGGCCGGTGGACATCACCGAGGTCGTCCGGGACGGCAGCTTCGCGTCGCGGGGCCTCACCCTCGACGACCCGGTCGTCTACCCGGCGGGCGAGCCGTCGTGGGCGCAGGAGACGCGCCGCAGCAGCCTGCTCAACTCGCTCACCGGGGTGCCCGTCGGCGTCATGGGGCTGCTGATCCGCCACGGCGTCCGGTTCACCGTCGGCATCAGCGCCTTCCTGTTCACGGCCGGCGTCTACTTCGAGCTGACCACCTCCTACGGGTCCACGCTGGGCTCCGCCCTCGGCGCCGCCTACGCCCAGTGCCGCGGGGTCGGGATCGGGGTGCGGGCGAGATTCGGCGTCGGCTACCGCATCCTCGAACCGGTCGTCCAGGTGATCAACAAATTCCTCAGCCTGCTCACTCCGTCCCGCGGGCCACGGATCCCACCCGTCGCGGCGGCCGCCGGACCCAGCTGGAGCAGCGACGTCTACCGCAACGAGGAGGTGATCCCGGACGTGGCGGTCTGCGGACACGCCCCGCGGTGAACCACGCCGGCGCCGGGCCGGGTGGCGCCGCTGTGCCAGGATCCCGCCATGGACGCCTCCCTGGTCGGCCGCGACGCGGTCGTCGAGCGGGTGTGGCGCGCCCTGGCCGGCGGGGCGCCGGCCCTGCTGGAAGGCGCCAGCGGCATCGGCAAGACCACGCTGTGGCGGGCCCTGGTGGCGCGCGCCCGGCAGGCCGGCTGGACCGTGCTGACCAGCGCGCCGACCGAGGCCGAGGCGGCCCTGCC
>NZ_MUYZ01000618.1:0-1559 GCF_003013775.1 Micromonospora sp. MH33 | reverse complement strand
TAGTGCTTTGTTAGGTTGGGACGAGTTGGCGGCAGAGGGGGCAGAACCCGAGCCAGGTTGCGAGTAGGTACTGCAGTTGCCGGAGGACGGCGTAGAGGCTCAGGTTTGCCCCGTTGCTTTTGGGCGTGTCAGCCGTAGTTGGGTGAGGAACAGTTGGGCGGCTGCGGTGAGGGTGACGTGGCGGTGCCAGCCGGTCCAGGAGCGGCCTTCGAAGTGGTCGAGCCCAAGGGCGGTTTTGAGTTCGCGGTAGTCGTGCTCGACGCGCCAGCGGCTTTTGGCCAGGCGGACCAGTTCGGTCAGGGGCGTGTCGGCGGGCAGGTCGGACAGCCAGTAGTCGCTGGGTTCGTCCTGGCCGGGGGGCCATTGCACGAGTAGCCAGCATTCGGGCAGGACACCGTCGTCGCCGCGGTGGGGTCCGCGTCGGATCACCCGGCCGGCGGGACGCACCCGCAGGGCGAAGAAGTGCCCGGACAGCTCACCGACGGGCCGGTCCGGGGCGCGGTCGGGTGCGGGTAGCCGGGCACGCCAGCGCACCAGACGCGCCGCGTCGGCGCCGTGGGCGAGGGCGAGGTTCTTCAGGCTGCGAGCAGGGTGGGGGTAGCGCGGTGTGGGGTGCTTGCCGACTCCGGCGTAGGGGACCTCGACCGGTTGGGCGTCACCGGGTTGAGCGGTGGTGGACGATGTGGTCGCGACAATGTAGGGGATGCCGCGTTCGGTCAGGCCTTGACGGAACTCGGCGACCTGGCCGTAGCCGGCGTCGGCGGTCAGCAGCGGTGGGTGCAGCCCCCATTCGGCCAGTTCGTCGAGCATTTCCAGGGCCATCAGCCACTTCGGCCGGTACCGCTCGGTGTCGGGGACCTTCGACGCTGTGCGCCGCCGGCGGATCTGCTCGATCTGCTCGGCGGGCGGCACCTGCACACGGGTGTGTGGTTTCTTCGCCCCGGCCGCATCGCGGGTGACCGGCTGCTGACGCAGCCTGCGGGCATGGACGTTGGCCGGCTTGCCGTCCGGGCCGGGGACACAGGTGTCGTCCCAGGACTCCGGCACGAACAGCCGCCAGTTCAGCACCGCCGAGGCGGCGTCGGTCGCCGCGTGGACGCTGACGGCGATCTGGCAGTTGGCGACCTTACCGAGGGTGCCGGAGTACTGCCGGGCCACGCACGCAGAGGCCTTGCCGTCCTTGGGGAACCCGGTGTCGTCCACCACCCACACCTGAGGTGTCACCAGGCCGACCGCGGCTGTCGCCGCCCGTTGCCGCACACCGGCGACGTCCCAGGTGGAGGAGGTCAGGAACTGCTGCAGCTGCTGGTGATCGACCCCGAGCCGTTCGGCCATCGGCTGCATCGACTTACGCCGACCGTCCAGCATCAACCCCCGCAGATACCGCAGACCGGTCGCCCGCTGATCCGACCGCCGTAACCCCGCGAAGATCCCGGCCGCGAAGTCCTCCAACCGCACCCGCACCCGAACGAGATCCCGCTCATCCACGCACCGCAGCCAAACACCACCACGACGATCATACAAGCGACACGCCACAACAACCTAACAAAGCACTACTA
>NZ_MUYZ01000617.1:0-1573 GCF_003013775.1 Micromonospora sp. MH33 | reverse complement strand
CCGCCGAGACGGTGCTCGGCCGGGCCCGGCTCTACCGCCGGGCCGGCGCCCGGGACACCGCCGCCGCGACACTGCGCGCCGCCGCGCTGGACCGGCTGCTGCCCCGGCTCAACCTGCCCCCGGACACGCCGGCCGACGAGGTGGCCGCCCGGGTCGCCGCGCACGCCGGGGCCGACCCGGAGCGGGTGGCGGAGCTGCTGCACGGCGCCGGCCCGGAGGACGACCGGGAGCTGCTGGAGCTGGCCCGCGATCTGGACGCCCTGACCCGTACCCTGGCCCCCCACCCGACCGAAGGAGATCCCCGGTGACCGGACCCGTCATCGCCGCCGCGTCGCCCGCCGCCCAGCCCGACGCCCGCGCCGCCCTGCACCGGCTGCGCGCCGAGGTGGCCAAGGCCGTCGTCGGGCAGGACGCCGTGGTCACCGGCCTGGTCATCGCGCTGCTCTGCCGCGGGCACGTGCTGCTGGAGGGCGTACCCGGGGTGGCCAAGACCCTGCTGGTGCGGACCGTGGCCGGCGCGCTGGACCTGGAGTCCAAGCGGGTGCAGTTCACCCCCGACCTGATGCCCGGCGACGTCACCGGGTCGCTGATCTTCGACCCGCGCACCGCCGCCTTCACCTTCCGGGAGGGGCCGGTCTTCACCAACCTGCTCCTCGCCGACGAGATCAACCGCACCCCGCCGAAGACCCAGTCGGCGCTGCTGGAGGTGATGGAGGAGCGGCAGGTCTCCGTCGAGGGCGAGCGCCGCCCGCTACCCGACCCGTTCATCGTGGCGGCCACCCAGAACCCCGTCGAGTACGAGGGCACCTACCCGCTGCCGGAGGCGCAGCTGGACCGGTTCCTGCTCAAGCTGACCGTGCCGCTGCCCGAGCGGGACGAGGAGCTGGGCGTGCTCCGCGCGCACCACGCCGGCTTCGACCCGCGCGACCTGCGCGCCGCCGGCGTACGCCCGGTGGCCACCGCGGCCGACCTGGCCGCCGCCCGGGCGGCGGTACGTGCGGTGCACGTGGCCGAACCGGTGCTCGGCTACATCGTGGACCTGTGCCGGGCCACCCGGGTCGCCCCGGCGCTGGAGCTGGGCGCCTCGCCCCGGGGCGCCACCGCCCTGCTGAGCACCGCCAAGGCGTGGTCCTGGCTGGCCGGCCGGGACCACGTCACCCCGGACGACGTGAAGGCGGTCGCCCGGCCCACCCTGCGGCACCGGCTCCGGCTGCGCCCGGAGGTGGAGCTGGAGGGCGTGACCGTGGACGCCGTGCTGGACGCGGTGCTGGCCACCGTGCCGACGCCGCGATGACCCGGCGGGCGGGTCTGCTGCTCGCGGCGAGCGCGGCGACCCTGCCGGCCTGGCCGGCGCCGTTCCTCGGCGTCGCCGTGCTGACCGCGGCGGTGCTGCTGCTGGTCGCCCTCGACTGGACCCTCGCGGCGCCGCTGCACGGGGTCACCGCCACCCGCGCCGGTGACCGGGCGGTCCGGCTCGGCGGTACCGCCACGGTCACCGTGCACCTGGCCAACGCCTCCGCCCGGACGCTGCGCGCCCAGGTGCGCGACGCCTGGGTGCCGTCGGCCGGGGCGC
>NZ_MUYZ01000616.1:0-1574 GCF_003013775.1 Micromonospora sp. MH33 | reverse complement strand
GCGGCCGCGAAGGCCGCCCCGGTCCGCGCGCTGCTCGCCACCGCCTGACCCGCCCCGGTCCGCGCCCTGCCGGCGGCCGGCGTGGTCAGGCGCGGGCGAAGTCGTCCAGGGCGGCCACCACCCGCTCGCCCACGCCGTGGCCGCTGCCGTGGCCGCCGGACTCGACGATCTCCAGCCGGGCGTCGGGCCACGCCTGGGTGAGCTGCCAGGCGATGTCCGGCGGGCCGCTGACGTCCAGGCGGCCCTGCACCAGCACGCCGGGGATGCCGGCGAGCCGGCCGGCGTCGCGCAGCAGCTGCCCGTCCGGCACGAACCCCAGGTTGCTGAAGTAGTGGGTGACCAGGCGGGTGAAGCCGGCCCGGAACACCGGGTCGGCGTAGCGGGGGCTGGGCTTGAAGCCGCCGGCCAGGGAGACGTGCACGTCCTCCCAGGCGCACCAGTCCCGGGCGGCCCGGTCGCGCACCTGCGGGTCCGGGTCGTTGACCAGCCGGGCGTACGCGGCGGACAGGTCGCCGTCGCGCTCGGCCGGGGGCACCCCGTCGCGGAAGCGCGCCCACTCCTGCGGGAAGATCCGGCCCATGTCCCGGGTCACCCAGTCGATCTCCCGGCGGGTGTTGGCGACCACGCTGAACAGCACCAGCGCGGTGACCCGCTCCGGGTGGCGCTGGGCGTACGCCAGGGACAGCGACGAGCCCCAGGACGCGCCGCAGAGCAGCCACCGCTCGACGCCCAGGTGCGCGCGCAGCCGTTCCATGTCGGCCAGCAGGTGGGCGGTCGTGTTGACGGACAGGTCGGTGGCCGGGTCGCTGGCGGGCGGGGTGCTGCGGCCGCAGCCGCGCTGGTCGAACAGGATGATCCGGTAGGCGGCCGGGTCGAACAGCTGCCGCCAGGAGGCGCCGGCGCCGGAGCCGGGACCGCCGTGCACCACCAGGGCCGGCCGCCCGTCGGGGTTGCCGCAGGTCTCCCAGTGGATCCGCTGGCCGTCGCCGACGTCGAGCTGGCCCTGCGCGTACGGCTCGATCGGTGGATACATCGGGTTCCCCTCCCACGGCCCGGATACAACAGCGCTGTTACATTAGCGGACGTGACCGCCATTCCCGACCGCGAGGCCCTCGGCACCCTGCTGCGCCACGTCCTGGAGGTGCTCGACGGCGACGTCGCCGCCGTCTACGCCGACCTCGACCTGGCCGACTACCGGCCCCGCTACTCACCGCTGGTGCGGGTGCTGGTGGCCGACGGGCCCCTGGCGATCCGCGACCTGGCCGCCCGGGTGGGCGTCACCCACTCCGCGGCCAGCCAGACCGTCGCCCAGATGGCCCGCGCCGGACTGGTCGACCTCGCCCCCGGCGCGGACGCCCGGCAGCGCATCGTCACCCTCACCGACCGGGCGCGCGCCCGGCTGCCGGTGATCGAGGCCGAGTGGGCGGCCACCACGACGGCCGTGCGCCGGCTCGACGCGGAGCTGCCCGTACCCCTGGCCGACGAGCTGTACGCGGTGCTCGCCGCGCTGCGCCGCCGCCCGCTGCGCGACCGGATCGCCGACACCGGGCTGGCGCCCACCCGGCCGCCGACCT
>NZ_MUYZ01000615.1:0-1581 GCF_003013775.1 Micromonospora sp. MH33 | reverse complement strand
GGCGACCTCCGCCCGGACCACCGCGACGGCGTCCCGGCGGACGCCCGGCGCGCCGGCCCGGTCGGCCGCGTGCTGCTCCGCCAGCCGGCGCAGGCCGGCCCGGAAGTCCGGGTCCAGGGCCAGCTCGGCCAGCTCCACCCACGCCTCGACCTGCTCGTCGGCGGGGTCGTCGGGCAGTTCGGGGGTGAGTGAGCGGCGGATCCCCGCGAGGCCCGCCTCGGTCAGGCCGGCGAAGGCGGCGTCGAGCAGGTCGTCGACCAGCCGCCGCCGCTCCGCCTCGGCGAGGCCGGCCAGCCGGTGCAGGAGTTCGGCCGGGGCGGCGTCGGACCCGCGCCGCCCGAGCACGGTCAGCGTCGCGCGGCGCAGCCGCAGCACCCGGATCTGGGTGGCCAGGGCGTCGGCGTGCGCCGCGGCGACCTCGGGCAGCGTGACCTCCCGCTCCACCACCCGGCGCACCGTGGGCAGGTCGACGCCGAGCTCGCGCAGCGTCCGCACCAGCTCCAGGCGGGCCAGGGCGTGGTCGCCGTAGCGGCGGTGCCCGGTCGGGCCGCGGTCGGTGGGCGGCACGATCCCGCGGTCGGACCAGAAGCGGATGGTCTTCACCGGCAGCCCGGTCCGCCGGGCCAGGTCGCCGATCGAGTAGCGCGTCACACCGTCCATGCCGTCCACCCTGCCGCCTCCCCCTGGTGGAGGCGCAAGCCGCGCATCGACGAAGCCGAGTTAGGCGAGCCTAACCAGCTCGGCTAAGGTAAGGCGTACCTAATCCGAGAGGCGAACAACCCCCGTGACCACCGTCGCCGTCCGGCCCGCCCGCGCCGACGCCCCCACCCGCCGCGGCGTGCCCCGCCGCCTCGCGGTCACTCTGGCGGCGGCGCTCCTGCTCGTCGTCGCGCTGCTGGCCAGCCTGGCGCTCGGCAGCCGGCACCTCCCGGTCGACCAGGTGTGGCACGCCCTGGTCGCCCCGGACGGCGGCGAGGCCACCACCGTGGTCCGCGAGCTGCGGGTGCCGCGTACCGCCCTGGGGCTGGTCGTCGGGCTGGCCCTGGCCCTGGCCGGGGTGCTCTTCCAGGCCGTCACCCGCAACCCGCTCGCCGAGCCGCGCATCCTCGGGGTCAGCGCCGGCGCGTCCTTCGGCGTGGTGCTGGCCATCGCCGTCTTCGGCGTGAGCACGCTCACCGGGTACGTCTGGTTCGGCATCGCCGGCGCGCTGCTCGCCGGGCTGCTGGTCTTCGCCGTGGCCAACCGCACCCGCGAGGGCGCCAGCCCGGTCACCCTCGCGCTGGTCGGCGCGGCCCTCGACGCGGGTCTCGGCGCCGTCGTGTACGCGCTGCTCAGCATCGACGCCCGCACCTTCGAGGAGTACCGGTTCTGGGTGGTCGGCGGCCTCACCGGCCGGGACGTCGGCGTCGCCGGGCAGGTGCTCCCGTTCGTCCTCGCCGGCACCGCCCTCGCGGCGCTGGCCGCCCGCGGCCTGGACGCGCTCGCCCTCGGCGACGACGTCGCCCGTGGCCTCGGCCACCGGATCGCCCTGGTCCGCCTCGCCGCCGGCGTGGGCGGGGTGCTGCTCACCGGCGCCGCGGT
>NZ_MUYZ01000614.1:0-1584 GCF_003013775.1 Micromonospora sp. MH33 | reverse complement strand
GCGCCGCCGGCACCGGCTGGACGGGCCGGGCGCAGGCTGTCGCCCGCCCCGCCGACGCGTCGTTCGGCGCCGAACCGGCCTACCGGGTCGAGGCGACCTACCGGGTGGAGCCGGCCTACCGGGTCGACCCGCGCTACGGCGGCGAGCCGGCGTACCAGGCGGAGCCCGCCTACCGCGCCGAGCCGGAGCCGCGCGCCGAGCCGTCCTGGCGGGCCGAACCGGTCCGCCAGCCGGAGTCGGGCTACCCCGAGCCCCAGCCGCGTGGCCGCGGCACCGCCTCGGTCGAGCCCCGGTACGCCCTGCTCGACAGCGGCTACCAGCCCGACCCGCCCCCGGCGGAGTCCCGCTACGCGCTGCTGGACCGGGGCCGCTACCGCCCGGAGACCCATCCGGCCCCCGAGCCGGCCCGCATCGAGCCGCCCCGGATCGAGCCGCCCCGGATCGAGCCGCCCCGGATCGAGCCGGCGCGGGTGGAGTGGCGCGCCCCGGAGCCGGAGACCGAGCTGGAGCGCGCGGCCGGGGTGCTCCGCCGCGAGCTGGGCGGGCCCCGGGTGCTCGCCTTCGCCAACCCCAAGGGCGGCGTGCACAAGACCACCGCCACGGTGCTCGCCGCGGCCACCGTGGGCAGCGTCCGCGGGCGCGGGGTGCTCGCCTGGGACGACAACGAGCTGCGCGGCACCCTCGGCCTGCGCGCTGGCAGCGCCCGGCACGCCCGCACCATCCGGCACCTGATCCACGACCTCGCGCAGATCGAGATCCTGGAGGGCGCCACGCTGCTGGAGCACCTCGACGACTACCTCCGGCACGCCTCCGACGGCTCGTACGACGTGCTGGCCGGCGAGGAGAGCCCGCGCTTCGCCCAGCGGCTGGACCAGTTCACCGTCAAGCGGGTGCTGGAGCTGCTGCGCCGCACCCACGACGTGGTCTGCGTGGACACCGGCAACAACGTGGAGAGCCCCAACTGGCGCACCGTCATGCAGGCGGCCGACCAGCTCGTGGTGACCACCGTGCCCCGCGAGGACGCCGCGTTCAGCGCCGACTGGATGCTCGACCTGCTGCACGAGGAGGGCATGGGCGAGCTGGCCGACAACGCGGTGACCCTGATCTCCTGCCCCACCCCCGTTCGCACGCCGCTGCAGGACGACCTGGAGCGGCACTTCGCCACCCGCACCCGGGCGGTGGCCGTGGTGCCCTACGACCCGGCGCTGGAGACCGGCTCCTCGATCGAGTATCACCAGCTCCACGCGGAGACCCGGCAGGGCTGGCTCAGGGCCGCCTCGGTGATGCTGGAACCGTTCGCCCGCTGACCGCCACCGCCGCCCCGCGCCGCCCCGTCGCCTGAGAGGATCACCGGGTGAGTCCGGACACCCCTGATCCCGAGCGGGTCGCCGACGGTCCCGGCGCGCCCGGCGCCGCCGCCCGCCCGCCCGCCGGTGCGGAGAACGCCCCGACCGGCGACACGGGAAGCTCCCCGACCGGCGACACGGGAAGCTCCCCGACCGGCGACGCGGACAGCTTCCCGCCCGCCCGGTCCCCGGGCGAGAGCGAGCCGCCCGGCTGGCCCGGCGGCCTGCCGGTGCCCGC
>NZ_MUYZ01000613.1:0-1585 GCF_003013775.1 Micromonospora sp. MH33 | reverse complement strand
GGGTGGTGGCCAGCGCGTGCGCCACGTCGGCCGGGTGGGCCGCCGCACCGTCGAGCCAGGTGAGCAGCCGGGCGGCCTGGTCGCGCAGGCCCTCCCGGCTCGCGGCGGAGAGCAGCCAGGGTACGGCGGCACCCGCCCCCCGGACCGCCGCCGCCGTCGCCGGGACCGGTGCGGCGGGCGGTGCCTCGACGATGACGTGCGCGTTGGTGCCGCTGATCCCGAACGAGGAGATCCCGGCACGGTGGGGCCGGTTCACGGCGGGCCACGGCCGGGCCTCGGTGAGCAGCTCCACCGCCCCGGCCGACCAGTCCACCTCGGACGTCGGCGCGTCCACGTGCAGGGTGCGCGGCAGGGTCCCGTGCCGCAGGGCGAGGACCATCTTCATGACCCCGGCCGCCCCGGCGGCGGCCTGGACGTGCCCGAGGTTCGACTTCAGCGAGCCGAGCAGCAGCGGCGCCCCCTCCCCCCGCTCCTGTCCGTACGTGGCCAGCAGCGCCTGCGCCTCGATCGGGTCGCCGAGCCGGGTACCGGTGCCGTGCGCCTCGACGGCGTCCACGTCGGCCGGTCCCAGGCGCGCGGCCGCCAGCGCCCGCCGGATGACCCGTTCCTGGGCCGGCCCGTTCGGCGCGGTGAGGCCGTTGGACGCCCCGTCGGAGTTGACCGCCGAGCCGCGCAGCACGGCCAGCACCGGGTGCCCGTGGCGGTGGGCGTCGCTCAGCCGTTCCAGCAGCAGGACGGCCACGCCCTCGGACCAGCCGGTGCCGTCGGCCGCGTCGGCGAACGCCTTGCACCGGCCGTCCGGGGCGAGCCCGCGCTGCCGGCTGAACTCGACGAACGCCTGCGGGGTGCCCATCACCGCGACCCCGCCGGCCACGGCGAGGGAGCAGTCGCCGTCGCGCAGCGCCTGCGCGGCCAGGTGCAGCGCCACGAGCGACGACGAGCACGCGGTGTCCACGGTCACCGCGGGCCCTTCCAGCCCCAGCGCGTACGCGACCCGCCCGGAGACCACGCTGCCGGCGGTGCCGACGCCGAGGTAGCCCTCGGTGCCGGGGGGCGCCTGCCGCAGGTTCGCCGCGTAGTCGTGGTGCATCACCCCGGTGAAGACGCCGGTGGCGCTGCCGCGCAGGGCGGTCGGGTCGATGCCGGCCCGCTCGAACAGCTCCCAGGAGGTCTCCAGCAGCAGCCGCTGCTGCGGGTCCATGGCGAGCGCCTCGCGGGGGCTGATCGCGAACAGGTCGGCGTCGAAGTCGCCCGCGCCGGCCAGGAAGCCACCGACCCGCACGTACGAGGTGCCGGCCTGGTCGGGGTCGTCGGAGAAGAGGTGGGCCAGGTCCCAGCCGCGGTCGGTGGGGAAACCGGTCAGCCCCTCCCGTCCCTGGTCGAGCAGTTCCCACAGCTCCTCGGGGCTGCTGACGCCGCCGGGGAGCCGGCAGGCCATGGCGACGATCGCCACCGGATCGGCGCCGGCCGCGAGGCGGGGCGCGTCGGGGACGCCCGTCGGGTCGGCGCCGCGGAGCCGGCCGGCGAGGTGCCGGGCCAGGGCCGCCGGGGTGGGATGGTCGAAGGCGGCCGTGGCGGAGAGCCG
>NZ_MUYZ01000612.1:0-1613 GCF_003013775.1 Micromonospora sp. MH33 | reverse complement strand
AGCTTGATCTTTAACCCTCGCGTTGGTTACGTGCTGCGATGGTCGGGTCACGCTTGATGGTTTTACCGACGTCGTGGTGGGGTGCGGGCTGACGGTTGCGGGAGCCGGGTGGCCGTCCGGGGCCGGGTGTTGCGGGTTTCGGTGCGCTGGCGGGCAGGGCGCTGGTGGGGCGGATGTTCCGGAACCCGCGGCGGACGCGGGCGGGGGTGAGCCGTCCGGGTGGTGCGGGTTTCTCCCAGGGGCGGCGAAGGTCGGCGGCCAGGGGGCGGGCCAGGCGGAGTTGGGTGTGCGCAGCGATGATCAGCCAGGTCCAGCGGTCGCCGGCTTGCGGGGTGCGGATCTTCGGGCGGGTCCAGCCGAGGGTCTGTTTGAACAGGCGGAAGGTGTGTTCCAGGTCGAAGCGGCGTAGAAAGGCCTGCCACCAGCGGTCGACATCGGTGGCGGTGGCGCCGGTGGCGGAGCACCACAGCCATACCGGCTTGGGGTCACGGTCGCCGGGTAGGTGGTCGACCTGCAGCCTAATCAGGGTGCCTTCGATGACCGGCAGGTCCCCGTCGTGGTCGATCCAGCAGGTGCGGCGGGTCAACCTGGGGTGCAGCCAGTCCCACGCGGCTGCTCGCGCGGTGCCATAGCGCGTGGTCGCAGTGGTGGTGACGTGGTGCGGCGCCGGCCAGGTAGCCGGATCGGCCAGGGCGAACTCGCCGCCGTGTTTGCGGGGACGGCCGATGGTTCCCGCCGCCCTGACCGGCTTGGGCAGCCGTAGGACACGGTCGGAACGGATCCGCCCGACCAGCACCACGGGTAGGTCGGCCAGCACCCAGGCCAGCCGGGCGGTGTCGTAGCCGGTGTCGGCCACGATCAGGATGTCCGGGTCGCCGGGCCGCCAGTGCCCGACGGTGATCAGCCGGTCCACGACATCACGCAGCTGGGCGGCGGTGACCGCGGTGGCGTCATCGGTCGGGCCCAGCCGCACCGCGTCCAGGACCTGCGTCCACGACGTGCGGCCGGACTCCAGCGCGGCCACGAACGAGTACGGCCAGCCCGGGATCAGCTGAGCCTGCCCCTTGCCTCGGGCGTAGACGTGGCAAAACAACCGGTCTGGGCTGGTCGGCGCGTCCGGGCGCAGCCAGTTCGACACGTCCACAGCGAGGACGATCCGCCCGTCCGCCGCCCGGGGCAGAGGCAACCCGGCCAGCCTCGCGCGAAGCCGGGCGATGTCGATCCTGCCCGCGTTCAGCCCGTCGTACAGGGCGCCGTGACCCCGACGATGCTCCGCCGTCAACGTGAGATCGACCAGGCTGTGTACCGGCCCGTCGGCGCACAGGACCGCGTCGGTCAGCTCGAACAACGCGTCCGCCCGGCGCACCAAGCACTGGTAAAAGTCCCGGCGGAAGCCCGCCAGCCCCGCCGCTGGATCACTCACGGGCGTGTCGGGTAACACCAGCCCCGCTACGTAGCCCACAATCGTGGCCACGGCCACCGTCCTTGTTCTTCACGTCCTTGCCAGGGAACCGAAGGATCATCAGACGGTGGCCGGCTTCCGTCTCCACGACACGCCGAAATCCATAAAGGACTATCGCGGCCGCCGAGACGTCAGGGTTAAAGAACAAGCT
>NZ_MUYZ01000611.1:0-1622 GCF_003013775.1 Micromonospora sp. MH33 | reverse complement strand
TCGGGCGCAGCGCGGACGGCGAGCGGCCCGGCCTGCTGGTGCCCCCGGCGGACCCGGCCGCGCTGGCCGGCGCGCTGCGCCGCTGGCTCACCGACCCGGACCTGCGGGACCGGCTGCGCCGCGCCGCCCGGCAGCGGCGGGACACCCTCACCCGCTGGCCGGTCACCGCGCACCGGCTGGCGGCAGCCCTCAAGGAGGCCACGGCGGCATGACAACCTCCCTGCTACCCCCCGACTTCGCGGACTGGCTGCGGCTGCGTGAACCCGCCGACGCGGCCGCCCGTTCCGCCGAGTTGCTCGACGGGATCCGCCGCCGGCTGCCCGCCGACCGGCCGCTGATCGTGCACGACCTGGGCAGCGGCACCGGGTCGATGGCCCGGTGGCTCGCCCCGCGACTGCCCGGCCCGCAGCGCTGGGTGCTGCACGAGCGGGACGCCGACCTGCGCGCCCGGGCCGCCGCCGAGCCGGTCGTGGCCGCCGACGGCAGCCCGGTCACCGTGCTGGTCCGGGGTTCCGACATCACCCGGTTGGGTGCCGCCGACCTGGCCGACGCCCACCTGGTCACCGCCTCGGCGTTGCTGGACATGCTCACCGCCGAGGAGGTCGAGCGGACGGTGGCGGCCTGCGCGGGCCACCCCACCCTCTTCGCGATCACCGTGCTGGGCCGGGTGCGGTTCCGCCCCGCCGACCCGCTCGACGCCGAGTTCGAGGCCGCGTTCAACGCCCACCAGCGGCGCACGGTCGCCGGGCGCGCGTTGCTCGGCCCGGACGCCGTGGACGTCACCGTGGCGGCCTTCCGCCGCCGGGGCGTCGAGGTGCGGATCCGGGCCAGCCCGTGGCGCCTCGGCCCGGAGCAGGCCGCGCTGACCGCGGAGTGGCTGGTCGGTTGGCTCGACGCGGCCGTCGAGGAGCGGCCGGAGCTGGCCGGGGTGGTCGACGCGTACCGGGAGCGGCGGCTCGCCGAGGTGGCCGACGGCCGGCTCCGGGTGGTGCTGCACCACGCCGACCTGCTGGCCGGGTGAACCGTAGCGGCCGGTGGTACGTGACAAGGGATGGACCGAGGGAGGACCGCTCTTGTCACACGCCGCCGTCGCCGGACCCGTCCCGGCCGCCGCGTCCGCGCCGTCCCGGTCGTTCTGGGCCTGGGCCCGCCCGCTCGCCGGACTCGCCGTGCTCGCCGCGCTGGTGTGGTCGGTGGGCGCCGGCCCGTTCCTGGCCGGGCTGCGGCTGATCGACGCGCCGGCGCTCGCCGCCGCGCTCGGCATCGGCGCGATCACCACCGTCTGCTGCGCCTGGCGCTGGTCGCTGGTCGCCGGCGGGCTGGGTGTACGGCTGCCGCTGCGGGCCGCGGTCGTGCACTGCTACCGGGCGGTCTTCCTCAACTCCACGCTGCCCGGCGGGGTGCTCGGCGACGTGCACCGGGCGGTCCGGCACGGCCGGGACGCCGGGGACGTGGCCCGGGGCGTCCGCGCCGTGCTCTGGGAGCGCACCGCCGGACAGGTGGTCCAGTTGGTCATCGCGGTGGCCGTGCTGGCGGCGCTGCCGTCCCCGGTCCGGCCGTACCTGCCGGCGGTGGCCGCCGGGCTGGCCGCCGCCGCGCTGGCGCTGGCGCTGGCCGCCCGG
>NZ_MUYZ01000610.1:0-1625 GCF_003013775.1 Micromonospora sp. MH33 | reverse complement strand
CGCGTCCACGCCATGCGCCTGCACGCCGCCGCCGCTCCCGGCCCTGGCCAGCCCGCCGTCGGAGAGCTGGAGATGTATCAGGCGGGGCAGATCGCCTACCAGCACTATCGCGCCGCCAGCGCCGTCGCCGGCGACGCGATGCTCACCGCTGACGGCCGCAAGCTCGCTCCGGTCAGCGATGCCCTCGCCCACCGCATCACCTACCTCGAGCAGGCCCTGGCTCACCTCGACACCCTCGACCCCGATCAGCGGCTACTCGCGGTCACCCTCTAGACCCCACCGCCCGCGCCCCGGGCGTCGAGCGCACCGGCAACCCGCTGCGGGCCCAGCCCAGCTGGATTCCCCAGCGATCGGTCCATGCCGTGTCAACCTGCGGGGTCGGCTTTCCTCTGCTGCCGTCGACGCACCGCACCTGCCTCAACGGCCAGCGGCCGCACCGCCTCACACAGCGGCGGTCAGTGCTCTACAGGCCGGGCGCCCCGGGTGTGGGGCGCTCGCTCCCGCCTGGCCTGCACAGGCCGCCGTATTCCTCTTCCAGCCCTCTCCATCGGCAAGAAGTCCTCCCCACGGTGTCCGCGTCGAAGACGTGCTGCCCCGCGCGGAGCACGCCATGGCCCGCCCGGCCCACCGCCTCCCCGGGGCGCACGTCGCCTCGGGCGAGCGCAGCGAGCCGGCCCTGGCTGGCATCTCCCGCCGATGTCAAGTCCTCGTTCTAGCCCCACCCAGCCGGCGCCCGCCGGCCGATCACTCATTTCTTCCCACGCGCGCCGCGGCTGGCGGCCGACCGCGGCGCGGATCTCAGGGGATGTCCCGAGATCCGGTCGTCGCACTTGATCAGCGACGCGGTTGAAGCGTGGATCACTGCTGACCTCCACACCAGGAAGGACGTGCCCATGACGGATGCACCACAGCCGGTGCCGGCGCACACGATGTTCACGGTCCTCGCCGCGCTCAGCGAGCTCGGTGAGGCCACTGCCATGGCCGTGGCCGAGCACGCCGGGCTCGGCTACTCCACGGCGACGGCGAAGCTGCGCGCCTGGGAGAAGACCGGGCAGGCCGAGCGGTTCCGCAGCGAGGACAACCGCACCATGTGGCGGTTGACCGACACCGGCCGCACCACCACCGCCACGCCGCCCTCCACCCAGGAGGCGGCTGACACACCACCCGACGGGACCTCGGACGCCGCCACCCCGACCGATCCCCTCGGCACCGCTGGCGCGCCCGAACGGGACCCCGAAGCTCCTGCACCGGCAGCCCGGGACACGGACGGTGCGTCCCCGGCCCTGGCTTCCACCGGTGGCGCACCTGCTCCGCTGGACACGGTCACGTCTTCCACCGGCGGCGACGAGCAGCCGTCCTCGGGAGAGGCGGGCCACGACCGCCAGCAGTCCGACACCGTGCCCGCCGACGCCGAGGGCGAGGGCGACGCCGAGGGCGAGCCGAACCGCGACCCGCAGGGGCAGGCAGCCGCGACGGGGAACGGCCGTCGGGTGAAGGGCTCCCTGCGGGGTGCGGTACTGGACATCCTCGAAGCCCACCCCGACCGGCAGTACAAGACCAGTGAGCTGTGCAAGCTCATCGATGCCGCGAACGCTGGCAGCGGCGCGAAGAAAGCCAGCCAGGGC
>NZ_MUYZ01000061.1:0-28303 GCF_003013775.1 Micromonospora sp. MH33 | reverse complement strand
GCCGCCGGCCGGCTCGTCGGCCGCGACGGCGGCGACGGCGAACGGGCGCAGCGCGGCCGGGGCGGTGAGGTCGAGGCCGTCGACCTGGGCGGCACCGGAGCGCGCCAGGTCACGGGCCCGGGCCAGCCCGGGGTCGGCCAGGGCGGCGGAGAAGAGGCCGGTGAGCATCTGTGATCACTTCCAGGAGGTCGGCGCACGGCGACGACCCCGCGTCCGGTGCGGACGGGGGGTGGCACCGTTCGAGACTATCCCGCTGCCCGGACATTCCGGGCCGCAGCCGGGGGCGCGCGGCGGGGACCCTGGGATGGATCTTGACGGGTCCGGCCGGGCATGGTGCGGTGGGGCGCATGACGGGTGAGTACCGGGCGGTGTTCGACGCCGAGGTGATCTTCGCGAACGGCGGCGGGTTGCGCACCGACGGGTTCCGCCTGGACGTCCCGGGCCCGGACATCACCGACGACGAGCTGGCCGCGCTCCTCGTCCGGCACCTCGGGCTGCTCATGGTCGGCGAGGTGCGGATCACCAACCGGACGGTGGTCGAGGAGCCGCACACGGGCGGTCGCGGGGTGGCCGCCCCGGCGGCCGGCGGGCGGCGGCTCGTCGAGCTGAGCCACGTGATCACCGACGGCATGGTCACCCTGCCCGGCTGGCAGCCGCCCCGGGTCACCGACTGGCTGACCCGCGAGGCCTCCCGCGAGCGGTACGCGCCGGGCGTCGAGTTCCATGTGGCGCGGATCGACATGATCGCCAACACCGGCACCTACGTGGACGCGCCGGCGCACCGCTGGGCGGACGGACCGGACCTGACCGGGGTCCCCCTGGGCCGCCTCGCCGACCTGCCCGGGCTGGTGGTCCGGGTGCCGGCCGGCACCCGGGCGGTGAACCGGCTGCTGCTCGCCCCGTACGAGGTGGCCGGCCGGGCGGTGCTGCTGCACACCGGCTGGGACACCCACTTCGGCACCGACCGGTACGCCGGCGCCGACGCGCCGTACCTGACCGCCGACGGCGCGGACTGGCTGGTCGAGGCGGGGGCTGCGCTGGTCGGGATCGACTCGATCAACATCGACGACATGACCCCGGCGGCGGCCGGCGAGCGCCCGGCGCACAGCGCCCTGCTCGCCGCCGGGGTGCCGATCGTCGAGCACCTGACCAACCTGGCCGCCCTGCCCCCGGAGGGGTTCCGGTTCACGGCCGCCCCGCCGCGGGTGGCCGGCATGGGCACCTTCCCCGTCCGCGCCTTCGCCGTCGTCACCGGCTGACCCGGCCGGTCACGGGCCGCGTGGCTCCGACCGCTCCAGCGGTCAGGCCGGATCGGCGCCGGCGGGCGGGGGTGCGGGCGCCGACCAGGTGAGCCGGCCGGTACGCAGGTCCTCGACGACCGAGCGCAACCACAGTTCCTCGGCGGCGGCGACCGCCTCCAGGTGCTCATCCTCGAGGTGGAAGACCCGGGGCAGGTCGGCGTGCGCGGCCAGCGCAGCGGCCCGCTCCTGCCGGGCCCGCCCGATGTGGTCGGCACGTCGTTCCAGCAGCTCCGCCGCCTCCGCCGGGCTGATCATCGCGAGGTGTGACAGGGCCGCCGGGAACTGCGGGAACTCCTGCTTCGGCTCGACCAGCATGGCCCTCAGCCAGGTGCGGGCGACCCGCCGCCCGGCGTCGGTCAACTCGTAGACGGTGCGTTCCGGGTAGGCCTGCTCCCGGCCGGTCTCCCGCACCGCGATCAGGCCGTCGGCGTGCAGCCGCTCGATGGTCCGGTAGAGGCTCGCCCGCTGCCCCACGTTGACCACCTGGTCCTTGCCCCACTGCTTGATGAGCCGCTGCACCCCGTACGGGTGCAGCGGCTCCTGGTGCAGCAGGGCCAGCACGGTCAGCGCGAGTGGTGAGCTCCGGGCAGCGGTGTCCATGCCGATGATCCTAGAGCCATCGGAACTAGTTGACACGGACTAGTTTCACTGAAACTATTCGCGTTGGAACGCGGCGGACGTTCCGCGGCGGGAGGGAGCGAGGAGATGGGCACGGTACGGACGGCAGTGGTGATCGGCGGCGGAATCGGCGGCACGGTCACCGCGATGGCACTGGCCCGGGCGGGCATCGAGGCGACGGTGCACGAGGCGTACCCGGGCGGGGCGGACGGCGTCGGAGCGATGCTGAGCCTCGCCCCGAACGGCCTGGCGGCGCTGCGGATCGTCGGGGCCGAGGAGGCGGTCCGGGCGGCCGGCCACCCGGTCCCGGCGTGGTCATGGCCGACGGTGCGGGACGCCGGCTCGCCGAGTTCCACGGCTTCCCCGGACTGCCCGCCACCCACGCGATGGCCCGCGCCGACCTGCACCGGGCGCTGACCGAGCAGGCGCTCGCCCAGGGCGTGAAGATCGAATACGGCAGGCGCCTCGTCGAAGTCGAGGAGAGTCGTGACGGCGTCACCGCGGTCTTCGCCGACGGCAGCACCGCCGGCGCGGACGTACTGATCGGCGCCGACGGCATCCGCTCCACCGTCCGGACGCTGATCGACCCGAGCGCACCAGGGCCCGAGTACGCCGGCGTGCTCGGCTTCGGCGGGCTGGTCGCCGAGGACGTGGCACCCGCCGAGCCCGGCACCATGTACTTCGCCTTCGGCAGTTCGTTCATCGGCTGGTGGCGGCTGCCCGACGGGCGGGTCTGCTGGTTCGCCAGCCTCCCCCGCACTGAGCCGCTCAGCTGGGCGGAGGTCCAGCGGATCCCGGCGGAGCAGTGGCTGACGCGGCTGCGCGAGCGCTACGCGGACCACGTTCCCGGGGAACGGCTGCTGGCCCACACCGCGCCGGACACGCTGATGGCCACCGGGCCGATGGAGCGGATGCCATCCGTACCGCACTGGCACCGGGGTCGCCTGGTCCTCGTCGGAGACGCCGTCCACGCGCCTTCGTCCAGCTCCGGCCAGGGCGCCTCGCTCGCCATCGAGAGCGCCGTCGAGCTGGCCCGCTGCCTACGCGACCTGCCCGATCACGCCGCCGCGTTCGGGGCGTACGAGCGGCTGCGCCGGAGCCGGGTGGAGCTGATCGGCGGCAACGCGGCCGCCACCAACCGGGCCAAGGCCGGCCAGGCGGGCGGGCCACCTGCCATGCCCACCCCCGAGCAGATGTTCGGCCCCGTCCACCGCCACCACATCGACTGGCATGCCACCGTGCCCCGCGAGGCTCAGTAGCGCACCGAGATCCGGCGCTCGACGGCGTCGACCCGGATCTCCCCGCCGTACGGGATGATCAGCTGCGGGTCGGTGTGGCCCAGGTCGACGTCGAAGACCACCACGGGGTCGTCGGCGTACGGCGCGAGGGCCCGGAGGATCGCCTCCCGCTGCGCCTCGCCCCAGGCCAGCCGCTCGTCCAGGGTGTGCGGCTTCTCGAAGTCCCACGCCTTTGGCCGGCCGACCACGATGGCCGGGAACCCGGCGAGCAGCCCGCGCTCGCCCAGGTTCCGCACGATACGGAAGACCTCCCGCGCGTCGGGCAGCTCGTTGGAGGTCTCGACGACCAGCACCGACCCGGCCAGCTCGGCCGCCGAGGGCACCCGGCCGGCGGCCGCCAGCCAGTGAATGATCTCCAGGCAGCCGCCCCAGGTGCGCCCCTGGACCATTCGGGCCGGCCCGTGCCAGCGCCAGCCCGCGCCAGGGAACATCACCGGCTCGTCGGCGAGCGTGGCCGGGTTCCGCCAGTCGCGCGGCTCGTCGCCCCACTCGGGCGCCGGGGTCAGCTCGTACCAGCCGGAGGTGAAGAGTGCCGCCCGCAGGGAGTCGAAGGTGAGCGGGTGCGGCCTGCCGGGCCGGCCGAGGTGCACCAGCACCGAACCCCCGTGGTACGAGACGATCCCCAGCCGGTAGAGATGGTTGAGCACGTTGGTGTTGTCCGAGTAGCCGTAGTACGGCGTCGGGTTGGCCCGCAGCACCGCGTCGTCCAGGAACGGGGTGACCGTGATCAGGTCGTCTCCGCCGACGGTGGCGAGCACCGCGGTGACGCTCGGGTCGGCGAAGGCGGCGGTCAGGTCGCGCGCCCGGTCCCGCGGGTCGGCCCCGGTCTGCCGGGTGGTCGGATACTCCACCGGCTCCAGCCCGAACTCCTCGCGGAGCCGGCGCAGGCCCAGCTCGTACACGTGCGGGAAGAGGCCCGGCAGGCCGGCGGAGGGCGAGACGACCGCGACCCGGTCGCCCGGCTTCGGCTTCGGGGGGTAGCTGGGCAGCGCCATGATCCGAAGTTATCGCGCCGGGCCAGCGAATTCCGCTGGAGGAAACCACCCGGGTCGGGCATGTACGGGCAATAGGCTGAGCGCGTGGACGAGGCGCAGCGGAACCCTCCGGTACGCGACTGGCTACCCCGCACGGCGGCGCTGCTGCTCGGCACGCTCGCCCTGGCCACCGCGTTCATCGCCGCCTACGTCGGCGCGCTGCACCAGCCCCGACCCCGCGACGTGCCGGTCGGGGTGGTGCTCGGCGACCAGCGCGCCGAGGCCGTCATGGCCGCCGTGCGCCAGCGCACCGACAAGATCGAACCCGTCGAGTACGACGACCCGGGCGCCGCCGACGACGGCCTCACCACCCGCAAGGTGTACGGGGTGCTCACCTCCGGCCCGGACAACGGGTTGCACCTGGCCACCGCCAGCGCCTCCGCCCCGGCCGCCACCGAGCTGGTGACCCAGGTGCTCGCCCAGGCCGCCCAGCAGGCCAACCTGCCGATCCAGGTCACCGACGAGGTGCCGGTCGAGTCGACCGACCCGCGCGGCCTGGTCCCCTTCTACCTGGCGGTCGGCTACGTGCTCGGCGGCTACCTGGCCTCCACGGCACTGGGCCTGCGGACCGGCACCGCCCCGGTCAGCCTGCCCCGGGCCGGGCTGCGGGTCGCCGCCCTGGCGGTCTACTCGATCGTGCTGGGGATCGTCGGCGCCACCATCGTGGGTCCGGTGCTCGACGTCTGGCACCACGACATCCCGGCGGTCGCGGCGGTCGGCGCGCTGGCGGTCTTCGCCGCCGCCATGGTGGCCAGCGCCGTGCAGGCGTGGCTCGGGCTGCTCGGCACCGGCCTCGTGATCCTGCTGCTGGTGGTGCTCGGCAACCCCGGCTCGGGCGGCATCTACGCCCCGGAGTTCCTGCCGGCCTGGCTGCGCGGGATGCACCGGTGGAACGTGCCCGGCCTGACCACCGACCTGATCAAGTCGGCGGTCTACTTCGACCGCCGCTCGACCGGCTGGGCGCTGTCCGGGCTCACCCTCTGGACCCTGCTCGGGATCCTCGGTCTGGTCACCGCGACGGTCTTCCGGGCGCACCGCCGGGCCGCCCGGGCCCGCGCCCGCCCCGACACCCCCGGCGCGCCGGCCAACCATGGCTGAGCCGGCCGGCCCGTCCCAGAGTGCAGATCATCACGCGGTCCCCCTCCTGCCGCCGGGGCTCGCGCGGATACCATCCAGGGAGTCGGACAGCGCTGTCCTTCGTACTCGCGTAAGGAGCGCACCGTGACCGACCAGCACGACCACGACGGCCCCGACGCCGCTCTCCGGGCCGACATCCGCCGCCTCGGCACGCTGCTCGGGCAGACCCTCGCCCGGCAGGAAGGCCGGCCGCTGCTCGACCTCGTCGAGGAGATCCGCGCCCAGGTCCGCTCCGACCCGCCGGCCGCCGCCCAGCGCCTCGGCGGCCTCGACGTCACCACCGGCACCAAGCTGGCCCGGGCCTTCTCCACCTACTTCCACCTGGCCAACATCACCGAGCAGGTGCACCGGGCCCGCGACCTGCGCCGGCGGCGGGCCACCCACGGCGGCTGGCTGGACCAGGCCGCCAAGATGATCGCCGAGCGCGGGGTGCCGGCCGAGGAGATCGCGGCCGCGGCCCGCCGGCTCGCGGTACGCCCGGTCTTCACCGCCCACCCCACCGAGGCGGCCCGCCGGTCCATCCTGTCCAAGCTGCGCGCGATCGCCGACGAGCTGGACGCCGAGACCGCCAACGCGATCCTGTACGGCGCCAGCGACGAGGGCCCGGCCAACCGGCGCCTGGCCGAGCTGCTCGACCTGATGTGGCAGACCGACGAGCTGCGGCTGGACCGGCCGGACCCGACCGACGAGGCCCGTAACGCCATCTACTACCTGCGCGACCTGCACGCCGAGGCCGCCCCGCAGGTCCTCGACGACCTCGCCGACACGCTGCGCACCCTCGGCGTGGAGACCTCGCCGACCGCCCGACCGCTGACCTTCGGCACCTGGATCGGCGGCGACCGGGACGGCAACCCGTTCGTCACCCCGGCGGTCACCCGCGAGGTGCTGCGCATCCAGCACGAGCACGGCATCGAGGCCACCGAGAAGGCGATGGACGAGCTGATCAACGAGGTCAGCGTCTCCCGCCGGCTGCGCGCCGTCTCCCTCGACCTCTCCGCCAGCCTCGCCACCGACCTGGACGCGCTGCCCGAGGTGGCGCCCCGGTTCCGCCGGGTCAACGCCGAGGAGCCCTACCGGCTCAAGGCGCGCTGCGTGAAGGCCAAGCTGGCCAACACCCGGGAGCGGTTGCGCGCCGGCACCCCGCACGTGCCGGGGCGGGACTACCGCGGCTCGGCCGAGCTGATCGCCGACCTGGAGCTGCTGCGCGCCTCGCTGGCCCGCAACTCCGGGCAGCTCACCGCCGTGGGCCGGCTCGCCTCGACCATCCGTACGGTCTCCGCGTTCGGGCTGCACCTGGCCACCATGGACGTCCGGGAGCACGCCGAGAAGCACCACGAGGTGCTCACCCAGCTCTACGCGGCGGTCGGCGAGGTGTCCGACTACCCGTCGCTCACCCGGCTGGAGCGCACCAAGCTGCTCGCCGACGAGCTGGCCGGCCGCCGGCCGCTCTCCACCCAGGACAGCCCGCTCACCGAGTCGGCGCAGAAGACGTTCGACGTGTTCGGGGCGATCCGCGAGGCGCAGGACCGGTTCGGCGCCGAGGTGATCGAGTCGTACATCATCTCGATGACCCTCGGCGTGGACGACGTGCTCGCCGCGGTGGTGCTGGCCCGCGAGGCCGGCCTGGTCGACGTGCACAGCGGCCGGGCCCGGATCGGCATCGTGCCGCTGCTGGAGACCCCGGCCGAGCTGAACACCGGCGGCGAACTGCTCGACGAACTGCTGTCCCTGCCGGCCTACCGGGCGCTGGTGGCGGCACGCGGCGACGTGCAGGAGGTGATGCTGGGCTACTCCGACTCGAACAAGGAGGCGGGCATCACCACCAGCCAGTGGTCCATCCACCGGGCCCAGCGGGCGCTGCGGGACGTGGCCGCCCGGCACGGCGTACACCTGCGGCTCTTCCACGGCCGGGGCGGCACGGTCGGCCGGGGCGGCGGCCCCACCCACGACGCCATCCTGGCCCAGCCGTACGGCACGCTGGACGGCGCGATCAAGGTGACCGAGCAGGGCGAGGTCATCTCCGACAAGTACACGCTGCCCGCGCTGGCCCGGGAGAACCTGGAGCTGACCGTGGCGGCGGTGCTCCAGGCGACGCTGCTGCACACCGCGCCCCGGCAGCCGGCCGAGATGCTGGAGCGCTGGGACGCGACCATGGACGCGGTCTCCGAGTCGGCCTTCCGGTGCTACCGGTCCCTGGTCGAGGACCCGGACCTGCCGGCCTACTTCTGGGCCTCCACCCCGACCGAGCTGCTCGGCGCGCTGAACATCGGTTCCCGGCCGGCGAAGCGGCCGAACACCGGCGCCGGGCTGGCCGGCCTGCGGGCCATCCCGTGGGTGTTCGGCTGGACGCAGACCCGGCAGATCGTGCCCGGCTGGTTCGGCGTGGGCTCCGGGCTGGCCGCCGCGCGGGCGGCCGGACTGGCGGACGTGCTCGCCGAGATGAACCGGAACTGGCACTTCTTCCGCACGTTCCTGTCGAACGTCGAGATGATGCTGACCAAGACCGACCTGAGCATCGCCCGGCGCTACGTGGAGACCCTGGTCCCGAAGAAGCTGCACCCGATCTTCGAGAAGATCGAGCAGGAGTACGAGCTGACCAAGCAGGAGGTGCTGGCGATCACCGCCTCGCCGGCGCTGCTGGACAACTCGCCCGTGCTCCAGCGCACCCTGGCCGTGCGGGACACCTACCTGGAGCCGCTGCACCACCTCCAGGTGGCCCTGCTGCGCCAGTACCGGGACTCCGGCGCCGCGGGCCGCGCGGTGGCCACCGCGCCGGGCGGCCGTCGCGCCCCGAACGACGGTACGGCGCTGGAGCGGGCGCTGCTGACCACGGTCAACGGCATCGCCGCCGGCATGCGCAACACCGGCTGACCCCGGTCGACGAGGAAGGCCCCGGTCACGCCGACCGGGGCCTTCGTCGTCCGCGCGGCGGGGCTACCAGTCGCCGCCGCCGAAGTCCCCGCCGCCGAAGTCGCCGCCGCCGAAGTCGCCGCCGAGATCCCCGCCGCCGTAGCCGCCGGAGTAGTCGCCCTGGCCGGCGAAATCCTGCCCCTGGCCGGCGAAGTCCTGCCCCTGGTCGCCGTAGTCCTGGCCCTGGTCGCCGAAGTCCTGGCCCTGGTCGCCGAAGTCCTGGCCCTGGCCCTGGTCCTGGCCGTCGCCGAAGCCGTCCTGGAAGCCCTCCTGGTAGCCGGCGTCGTAGCCGTAGCCCGGGTCGGCGAAGGCGGGCGAGAAGAGCGCGTCGGCGATCAGGATGCCGCCGAGCACGCCGGCCCCGGTGCCGAGCGCCGTCTTCCACCAGGGGGTCGAGTACCAGCCGGCCGGCACCGGCCGCCCCTGCCAGTTTCCGCCCGGATAGTAGTAGGGCGTCCCGTTGCCCGGCTGGGGGCCGGCCCGGTAGGTCTGCCCCTGCACGTTGACCTCGCGCTCCTTGGTGAGCATCCCCGCGCCGCGGGCGGCGGCCAGCGGCGGCAGCTCCGGGCCCGGGTCGATACCCATGGCGGTCCGCGCCGCCCGGATGTACGCCAGCCCCTCCAGCGCGGTCTCCCGGGCCAGCGCGAACTGGTGCGGGGTGCGTGCCTGCTCCAGCTGGGAACCGGCCGCGTTGTACCGCTCGCCCGCGTCGGCCAGCGCCTGGCGGACCGCCGGGGCGTCCCCGTGCAGGTTCATCAACTGGCCGCCGAGCCGCTCGTACCAGCGCTGCGCCTCAGCGCGCGCGTCGGCCAGCTCGGTGGCCCGCCGGGACCTGCTCCCCCACCGCCAGAACACGAGCGCACCTCCGAGCACCAGGATCAGGACCACCCACAGGGCAACCTCCATGACCTCGAACGTACCCAGCGGGCGCACGTCGTACCCGTTTGGCAAGCTCTTCGGCATGAGCTTCTCGACGCTGGCCGTGGTGGTGCTCTGCCTCGCCGCGGGCGGCGCGGTGGGCTGGCTGGCCGCCCGGTCCCGCTCGGCGACCGACATCGCCCGGCTGGAGGCGACGCTGGCCGCCACCCGGGAGGGCGAGGGGCGGCTGGAGCAGTCCATGCGGGCGCTCAGCTACGAGGCGACCGCGCAGTCCCAGGAGGCGGTGGCCCGGGCCGTGGCCCCGCTGCACGACACCCTCCGCCGCTACGAGCAGCGGGTCGCCGAGCTGGAGCGCGACCGGGTCGACGCCTACGCCGAGCTGCGCGAGCAGGTGCGGTCGATGAGCGCGGTCTCCGGCGAGCTGCGCACCGAGACCAAACAGCTCGTCGCGGCGCTACGCGCCCCGCAGGTGCGCGGCCGGTGGGGTGAGCACCAGCTGCGCCGGATCGTCGAGGCCGCCGGCATGCTGGAGCACTGCGACTTCAGCGAGCAGGTCACCGCGGCCACCGACCACCAGGGGGTCCGCCCCGACCTGGTGGTCCGGCTGCACGGCGGCCGGACGGTGGTGGTCGACGCCAAGGCGCCTTTCGACGCCTACCTGACCGCAATGGAGGCGCGCGACGAGCGGGGACGGGACACGCACCTCGACGCGCACGCGCGGCACCTGCGGGCGCACGTCGACGGGCTGGCCGCCAAGACCTACTGGGCGGCGTTCGACCAGACCCCGGACTTCGTGGTGCTGTTCGTGCCGGCCGACCCGTTCCTCGACGTGGCGTTGCAGCGCGACCCGTCGCTGCTGGAGCACGCCTTCGCCCGCAACGTCGTGCTGGCCACGCCGGCCACCCTGGTGGCGCTGCTGCGCACGGTGGCCTACTCCTGGCGGCAGGAGGCGCTGGCCCGCAACGCGGCCACCGTCCACTCGCTGGCCCGCGAGCTCTACGGGCGGCTGTCCACCCTGGGCGACCACGTCGGCAAGCTCGGCGGCGCCCTGGGCGGGGCGGTGACCGCGTACAACCGGGCGGTCGGCTCGCTGGAGGCGCGGGTGCTGGTCAGCGCCCGCAAGCTGGCCGAGCTGGGCGTCTCCGACCAGGAGCTGGCCGCCCCGGCACAGGTCGAGCTGGCACCCCGCCAGCCACAGGCCCCGGAGCTGGTCGAGGGGATCTCCACATCGGCCGAACGACCGGCGGCCATCGACGGTTGACACGCGCAACGTGACGATGACGGCCGATCCGAGTCACGGAGTGGTCACAACCCACTTCGGAGTAGTGACACCGACAGGGCCAGACCGAAGGATCACGGTCACGTGCGCCCTGTTTCTGTAGGGCCCTGTTCTCTGGAGGAAGAGAACGTGAGTCAACCCCGCAACCGGAGCCGGCGTACCTCCGCCGCGCTCTTCGCCTCGGTCCTGGCGGCCGGCGCCATGACCGTCGGGGGTGGCGCCGCGACCGCGAGCGCAGCCCCCGCCGCCGCCCCCGACGTCTCGCAGCCGACCGCCGCCGAGACGCTGGGCGCCCACGACGCCAAGCTGTTGGACGAGGCGGAGGCGAAGCACGCTCCGACCGTCACCCTGATCATCGCCGCCAAGAAGGGCTCGGCCAAGAAGGTCGCCGACGGGCTGACCGGCCTGGGCGCCTCCGTGAGCCAGCGCTACGACGAGGTCGGCTACCTGCTGGCCAAGGTCCCCACCGCGAAGGTCCTCAAGGCCGCGACGCTCCCCGGCGTCTCCGCCGTCGACCTCGACGAGACCATCAAGCTCCCCGACCCGGCCCCCGAGGCCGCCCCAGCCGGCGCGAAGACCGTCGCGCAGGGCGAGACCCTGTCCGGCCCGGGCGCCGACACCGGCGCGGTCAACCCGTACATGCCGACCAACGAGACCGGCGCGGAGACCTTCAAGGCCGCGCACCCGGAGTGGGACGGCCGCGGCGTCACCATCGGCATCATGGACTCCGGGGTGGACCTGGACCAGCCGGCGCTGCAGAAGACCACCACCGGCGAGCGCAAGATCGTCGACTGGGTCACGGCGACCGACCCGCTCGAGGACGCCTCCTGGCGCGCGATGGCCACCGACGTGGCCGGTCCCTCGTTCACCACCACGCTGGGCACCTGGACCGCGCCGGCCGGCTCCTACAAGTTCAACGTCTTCCGGGAGAACATCACCGCGGGCAGCGACGCGCGGGGCGACGTCAACCGCGACGGCGACACCACCGACTTCTGGGGCATCCTCTACAACCCGGCCAACGGCGACATCCGGGTCGACGCCAACCAGAACAACGACTTCACCGACGACGAGCCGATGCGGCCGTACAAGGAGAAGTTCCAGGTCGGCCACTTCGGCACGGACAACCCGGCCACCGCAGTGCGCGAGCAGATCCCGTTCGTGGTCGAGTACCGCAGGAACGTGGACATCGCGCCGGCCGACGGCCAGGCCGGCCCGTACTACGACTTCGTCAACATCGGCATCATCGAGAGCACCCACGGCACCCACGTCGCCGGCATCACCGCCGCCAACGACATGCTGGGCAACAGCGCCTTCGACGGCGCCGCCCCGGGCGCCAAGCTGGTCTCCGCCCGGGCCTGCTCGTGGGGCGGCGGCTGCACCGCGGCGGCGCTCACCACCGGCATGGTGGACCTGGTGGTCAACCGCAAGGTCGACGTGGTCAACATGTCGATCGGCGGCCTGCCGGCGCTGAACGACGGCGCCAACGCCCGCTCCGAGCTCTACAACAGCCTGATCACCACGTACGGCGTGCAGATGTTCATCTCGGCCGGCAACTCCGGCCCGGGCCTGAACACCGTCGGCGACCCCTCGGTGGCCGGCAACGTGGTCAGCGTGGCCGCGAACGTCAGCAAGGACACCTGGCTGGCCAACTACGGCTCGGTCGTCCGCAAGGAGAACGCGCTGTTCAACTTCTCCTCGCGCGGCCCGCGTGAGGACGGCGGCTTCAAGCCCAACATCTCCGCCCCCGGCTCGGCCATCTCCACCGCGCCGACCTGGCAGCCCGGCAACCCGGTCCCCGAGGCCGGCTACCCCCTGCCCCCGGGCTACCAGATGCTGAACGGCACCTCGATGGCCTCGCCGCAGGCCACCGGCGCCGCCGCGCTGCTGCTGTCGGCGGCCAAGGCGACCGGCACGGCGGTCACCCCGGCCGCGCTGCGCCGGGCCGTCTACACCTCGGCCAAGCCGATCGCGGGCGTTCCGACGTACGCCCAGGGCTACGGCATGTTCAACGTGCCGGGCGCGTGGAACCTGCTCGCCGCGGGCGTGCAGACCCGCGGCTACACCTCCACGGCGCCGGTCTGCACCGAGCTGTCGGCCAACCTGACCAGGTACGACGCGGCCACCGGCGGCTTCGAGCCGACCCCGAACGTGGGCACCGGCATCTACAACCGCTGCGCGGCCGGCGAGGGCGGGCAGAAGGTCAAGGAGAGCCGCTCCTACGAGGTCAAGCTGACCCGCACCAGCGGCCCGAACAAGGGCCTCAAGCACACCGTCGCCTTCCGCGGCAACGACGGCACCTTCTCGGCCCCGGCGGTCGTGTGGCTGCCGCTGAACAAGACCGTCACCGTCAAGGTGAAGGCCAAGCCGCTGACCGCCGGCGCGCACGGCGCGATCATGACCGTCGACGACCCGGCCACCTCGGTGGTCGACTTCGAGGTCGCCACCGTCGTGGTCGCCTCGGCCGCGGTCTCCGCCCCGGCCTACTCGTTCTCCGCCGAGGGCTCGGTCGAGCGGAACGGCTTCACCTCGTACTTCGTGACGGTTCCGGAGGGCGCGGGCGCGCTCCAGGTCAACCTCTCCGGCATCGCCACCGGCTCGCAGACCCGGTTCATCGCCTTCAACCCGTACGGCGTGCCGGTCGAGAGCACCGCGAGCACCGGCTGCTACACCAACTTCTCCGACGCCGCCGCCTGCAAGCCGCAGGAGCGGGACTACCAGAACCCACTGCCGGGCGTCTGGGAGATCGAGGTGGAGGCCCGGCGTACGTCGCCGACGCTGGACAACCCGTTCCAGCTGCAGGCGCGGGTGCAGGGCGTCAAGGTCGAGCCGGCCGTGGTCGAGCTGCCGTCGGTGACCGCCGGCACCCCGACCGAGGTGAGCTGGGGCCTGACCAACGTCTTCGGCCCGGTTCAGGTGACCGGCGTCGGCGGCCCGTTGGCCAGTGTGCACGCCGAGCGGCCGAGCATCGCCCAGGGTGCTCGCCAGGAATACACGGTGGACGTCCCGGCGGGGGCCACCTCGTTCACCGCCCGGATCGGCAACCCGTCCGACCTGAGCGCCGACCTGGACCTGTCGGTCTTCCTCGGCGCGACCCGGGTGGGCCAGTCGGCCGACGGTGACTCGGAGGAGGCGGTCACGCTGTCCAACCCGGCCGCCGGCACCTATCGGGTGGTCGTCGACGGCTACGCGATGAGCGACCCGACCACCGCGTACGACTACCGCGACTCGTTCGCCGCCCCGGCGCTGGGTTCGCTCTCCGCCCCCAGCACCCCGCTGTCCCTGGCGAACGGCGCCACCGCCACCCTGACCGGTACGGTGACCGCCCAGTCCACCCCGGCCGCCGGCCGGGAGCTCTACGGTGACCTGGCCGTCACCACCACCGAGGGCGCGGTCGTCGGCCGCGGCTCGGTGGAGGTCGGTGCGGTCAACTGACCCGCTGAGTCAGAAGCCCCGCCCCTCATCCGGGGGGCGGGGCTTCGCCGTTTCCCGGCCCGGTTTCCCGGGTGCGCTCAGGCGCGGCGGGCGGATTCGACGACGAACGGGGTGCCCTGCTGGCAGGTGGTCATCATGCCGGGCTCCGAGCGGCCGGTGACCTCCACCCGGGCGCCGGGCGTGAGCACGTCGCGCGGGCCGCCGATCAGCAGGTGGTCGTCGATCAGCAGGCAGTTCGGCTCGACGCCGGCGCGGATCGTGCCGGTGAGCGTGGTGGCACCGGGGCCGGGTGGCTTCGACGGCCCGCCCTTCCAGGTGGGATCCGGGCGGCTCGGGCCGATGCTCGGACCGGTGCTGGGGCCGGGGTCGGGCTGGCTGGTCACCGGGGCGGCTCCCGTCGGGGTGGGGCCGGCGGGCTCGGTGCCCGGGCCGGCGCAGGCGGTCAGCGCCGCGCCGGCGAGCAGGGCGACGAGCGCTGTCCGAGGAGTCTTCATGAGCGGTTGGACGTGGCGGGCGGTGGTTTCGTTCCGGCCGGTCAGCCGCGGGCCGCCGCGGCCTTCAGGTCCCGCTTGAGCTCCTGCGGCAGCGAGAAGGTCAGCCGCTCGTTGGCGGTGGTGATCTCCTCGACGTCGGCGAAGCCGCGCTCGGCCAGGTGTGCGAGCACCTGCTGGACCAGCTCGTCCGGCACGCTGGCGCCCGAGGTCAGCCCCACGGTGCGGGCCCCCGCCAGCCAGGCGTCGTCGATCTCGTGGGCGAAGTCGACCAGGTATCCGGCGCGGGCGCCGGCGTCCAGCGCCACCTCGACCAGCCGGACCGAGTTGGAGGAGTTCCGCGAGCCCACCACGATCACCACGTCGCAGTCCGGGGCGATCTCCTTCACCACGTGCTGGCGGTTGGAGGTGGCGTAGCAGATGTCGTCGCTGGGCGGGGACTGGAGCAGCGGCAGCCGCTGCTTGAGCCGGGCCACGGTCTCCAGGGTCTCGTCGACCGAGAGGGTGGTCTGGGAGAGCCAGACGACCTTGTCGGGGTCGCGCACGGTGACCTTGTCGGCGCCGTCCGGGCCGTCCACCAGCTGGATGTGCGCGGGCGCCTCACCTGCGGTGCCGATGACCTCCTCGTGCCCCTCGTGGCCGATCAGCAGGATGTCGTAGTCCTCGGCGGCGAACCGCCGGGCCTCCTGGTGCACCTTGGTGACGAGCGGGCAGGTCGCGTCGATCGCCTTGAGCGAGCGTGCCTTGGCCTGCTCGTAGACCTCGGGGGCCACGCCGTGGGCGGAGAAGATGACGGTGGCGCCCTCCGGCACCTCCTCGTTCTCCTCCACGAAGATCGCGCCCTTGGCCTCCAGCGTCCGCACCACGTGCTTGTTGTGCACGATCTGCTTGCGGACGTAGATCGGCGCGCCGTAGAGCTTCAGCGCCTCCTCGACGGTCTGCACCGCCCGGTCCACGCCCGCGCAGTAGCCGCGGGGCTTGGCCAGGAGCACGCGCTTGCCGGTCCGGGAAGTCTCAGCCTCAGTCACCCGACCATCGTACGTGCCGGCTTTCGGCCCGACCGTCGATCATGGGGTTGGCGGTGGTTCCGGAGATCGACATCGCCGCCAACCTCATGATCGACGCGGGCCTCGTCGGGGGTGGGGCTTAGGGTGGTCGGGTGAGCGAGGGGGAGCGGAGCACGTCCGAGGAGCCGTGGCCGGTCCGGGTGGTGAGCCAGAAGGTCGGGGCCTGGATCGCCCGGTTGGGCTGGGTCTGGGTGGACGGGCAGGTGGCGCAGATCAGCCGGCGGCCCGGGGCGAGCACCGTCTTCCTGACGCTGCGTGATCCGTCGGCGGATCTCAGCCTGACCGTCACCACCAACCGCGACGTGCTCGACGCGGGCGCACCGGAGCTGCGCGAGGGCGCCCGGGTGGTCCTGCACGCCAAGCCCGAGTTCTACGCCGCCCGGGGCACGCTCAGCCTGCGCGCCGACGAGATCCGGCAGGTCGGGCTCGGCGAGCTGCTGGCCCGGCTGGAGAAGCTCAAGAAGCTGCTGGCCGCCGAAGGGCTCTTCGACCGGGCCCGCAAGCGCCGGCCGCCGTTCCTGCCCGGCCGGATCGGGCTGATCACCGGCCGCGCCTCGGCCGCCGAGCGGGACGTGCTGACCAACGCCCGCCGCCGGTGGCCGGCGGTGGAGTTCCGGACGGTCAACGTGGCCGTGCAGGGGCCCGGCGCGGTGCCCGACATCGTGGGCGCGCTCAAGGTGCTCGACGCCGACCCGACGATCGACGTGATCGTCATCGCCCGGGGCGGCGGCAGCATCGAGGACCTGCTGCCCTTCTCCGACGAGGCGCTCTGCCGGGCGGTCTTCGCCTGCCGCACGCCGGTGGTCAGCGCGATCGGCCACGAGACCGACGCGCCGCTGCTCGACTACGTCGCCGACGTGCGTGCCTCCACGCCGACCGACGCGGCGAAGCGGATCGTGCCCGACCTCACCGAGGAGGTGCGCCTCATCGGCCAGGCGCGGTCCCGGCTGGAACGGGCCGTGCGCAACCTGGTCGACCGGGAGCAGCACCGGCTGGACCTGCTGCGCTCCCGGCCGGTACTGGCCCGCCCGCAGGTGATGGTCGACCAGCGGGCCACCGACGTCAGCGCGCTGCGCGACCGGACCGGCCGCTGCCTGGACCACCGGCTGGGCGCCGCCACCGACGACCTGCGGCACACCCTGGCGCGGCTGCGCGCCCTCTCCCCCGCGGCCACCCTCGACCGGGGCTACGCCATCGTCCAGCGCGCCGACGGGCACGTGGTCCGCGCCGCGTCCGAGGTGGCCAAGGGCGACCCGCTGCGGGTACGCCTCGCCGAGGGCGAGCTGACCGCCACCGTGGACGGCTGATGGAATGGGACCCGATGACTGACACGACGAAGGACGAGCAGCTCAGCTACGAGCAGGCCCGGGGTGAGCTGGCCTCGGTGGTCGAACGGCTGGAGGCGGGTGGCACCTCGCTGGAGGAGTCGCTGGCGCTCTGGGAGCGCGGCGAGCAGCTCGCCGGGATCTGCCAGCGCTGGCTGGACGGCGCCCGGGCCCGCATCGACGCCGCCCGGCAACGCGCCGAGGACTGAGCGGCGGGACGGCCGGAGCCGTCCCGCCGGCACGCTCAGTTGAACAGGTTGTAGAACTCCGCCGGTGCCTCGACGACCTGGTCGGCCGGGGGCTTCTGCGCGGCGGCGGCGTTGCCGTAGTCCGAGTAGGTGATCTTCAGGTCCTGCGCGGCGCTCTGGCCGGCGGCCGGGATCTGCAGCACCAGCTCGCTGAGCCGGCCCTGCGTGTCGACCTTGGCGGTGAACGGCACCGACTGGGCCTGCGCGCCGAGCGCGGTGATCACGGCCGGGTCGAGCGAGCCCGCCTCGGCCGCCTTCGACACGTCGACGGTGCCCGCGTACGCGCCGTCGCCGGTCTGCCGGACCTCGGTGACGCCCTGGGTCAGCACCGCGCTGCCGGCCGGGTCGACCTTGTCGAAGTCGAAGCCGAGCGCCCGGTTGCCCTGGATCCGGGTCTGGTCGAGATGCTGGTACTTGCCGAGGTTGAGGTTCTTCAGCCCCGGCACGCTGGCGGCTGCCTTGCCGCCCAGTTCCAGCTTGACCCAGCTGTCGGGCTTGGCGTGGATCAGGTCAAGCTTCATCATCAGGTCCGACGACGGGTCGCCGATCGTCATCCGCATCTCGGCGCTCTGGCTGGGCTCGTGCACCTGCCCCTCGGCGGTGGAGCCCGCGCCGGACATGGTGAACCGGAAGTTCCCGTCGCGGATCGCGTTGGTGGAGTTCAGCAGCGCCTGCTTGGCGTCGCCGGCGGGGGTGCCGCTCGGGGCGATGCTGCCGGAGGCGGCAGGTGTCGCGGAGGCCCCCGCTCCGGCGGTGCCGTTGTCGTTGCAGGCGGCCAGGCCGGGAATGAGCAGCGCCGCGGCGAACGCGGTGGCGCTGAAGCGTCGAATCTTCACGTCAACCTCTCCAGGTGGGTCGTCCGGCCCACGGAGGTGCCGGAGTCGGGCGCCGCAGCCCGGACGCCGGCTCCGGCGCACGAGCCCGATCCGGCCGGTGTGGTCGGCCCCGGCGGGCTCGTGGCCCCTTCTGTTCCCTGAAGCGGTGTTCCGCAATCCCTGTCCGGTGCGCGACGGCAACCGGGGCGGCGGCCGGGGACGGCGCGAGCCGCCCCCGACCGCTGAAGGATCAGCCCTTGAACATCTCGTAGATGCTGGCGGGCGCCTCGACGACCTGGGCGGCCGGCGGGGCCTGCACCGCGGTGGCGGTGCCGTAGTCGGCGTAGGTGACGGTCACGGTCTGCGCCTCGGCGGCGCCGGCGGCCGGCACCTGCACGGCGAACTCGGTCAGCCGGCCCTGCGCGTCGAGCTTGGCGGTGAACGGCACGGCGGTGGCCTTGGTGCCGAGGGCCTTGACGGTCTCGGCGTCGAGGAGGTCCGAGTCGGCGGCCTTGCTGGCGTCGATGGTGCCCTCGTAGGTGCCCTCACCCGTCTTCTTGACGTCGGTGATCGCCTTGATCATCTTGTCGCTGCCGGCCGGGTCCACGTCGCTGAAGTCGAAGTTCAGCTCCTTGGCGTCCTTGATCTTGGTGCGGTCCAGGTGCTGGTACTTGCCCTTGGTCGCCTTGAAGCCGGGGATGGCGTCGGCCATCGCGCCGTCCAGGTCGAGCTTGAGCCAGCTGTCGGTGTCGATGAACACCAGGTGCATGCTCATCGAGATGTCGTCGGCGGCGGACGCGCCGCTGGACATCTTCATCTCGGCGCTCTTGGACGGCATGTGCACCTTGCCGTCCCCGTTGAACTCGCCACCCTTGATGGCGAAGCTGAAGTTGCCCTGCTGGATCTCCTTGGTGGAGGCGGCCAGCGCCTCCTTCGGATCCGCGGGCACCGCCGGGGCGGTGGACTTGCTGTCGGCGGTCGGCGAGTCGGCCTCGGTCTTGCAGGCGGCCAGACCGGGGACGAACAGGGCGGCGGCGAGGACGCCGACGCTCCACCGTCGAATGTTCACAGATATCTCTTTCCGGTTGCTGTCCGGGACGCGTCACGCGTACCGGTTTGTCGGGCTCGGGCAGCGTAGCGGACCGCTGCCCGCCCCGGGGGGCAGCGACGGCGGGAGCGGTTCAGCGCAGCGCGGTGGCCAGCTCGCGCAGCTCCGCCTCCCCGGCGTCACCCACGACGATCACGGTGCGGTTCGGCTCCAGCAGGACGAGGGCCTGCTCGTTGCCCCGGGCCGTGTACCGCTGCCAGCTCACACCGCCGGGCAGGTCGGCCGGGCCCTGCGGCTGGCCGCCGCTCAGCTCGGCCGGCAGCAGCTTCTCCGCCGGCACGTTGCTCTCCACCAGCTGCGCGCCCCGGCCCTCCGGGGTCAGGTAGCCGATGCGCAACGTGCCGCCGCCGGGCTCGGTCTGGTAGCGGGCGCTGACCGTACGCCAGTCGGAGCCCAGTCCCTGCGGCTCGGCGACCGGGAAGGCGTTGGCCGCGCGGGCCTGCTCGACGGCGGGCGCGGGGTCGACGGTGACCGGCTCGTCCCCGCCGAGGAAACCCCGGTAGAAGGCGATCAGCAGGGCGATCGGGACCAGCAGCACCAGCAGCGAGAGCGCCATGTCCTTCGGCGACCGCTCAGACCGGGCCTTCTCCTTCCGCGCGGGCGGGGCGGGATGCTCGCCGGCGTCGGCCGGCGGCACGGGCCCGGTCGACTCGACCAGGGCCGGTTCCCCGGCCGGCGGGGCCGCCCCGGGGGTCGGTCGCACCGGCGGCTGGCCGTCCGGCGGGGTGGCGTCGGTCGGTACGCGGTCGGCAGGCTGTGCGGGTTCCACCCGCCCATTCTCGCAGCCGTCCGGGTGACGTGATCCTGCCCTCCTCCGCCCCGCTCCCGCGTCGAACCTGAGATCGTGTGAGGATCAGCGACAAAACCGGCGGCGGCGACGGCCGCATCCCGCCGGTCCACCCCGCAACGTCGCGAGGAGGAACCCGTGATGACAACCACCAGGACGCGGACCCCGCAGGATCTCGACCGTAACCTCGCCCTCGACCTCGTCCGGGTCACCGAGGCCGCGGCCATGGCCGCCGGTCGCTGGGTCGGCCGGGGCGACAAGGAGGGCGGCGACGGGGCCGCCGTCGATGCCATGCGCAAGCTCATCAACTCGATCCCGATGCGCGGCGTCGTGGTGATCGGCGAGGGCGAGAAGGACAACGCCCCGATGCTCTTCAACGGCGAGGAGGTCGGCGACGGGACGGGTCCCCTGGTGGACGTTGCGGTCGATCCGATCGACGGCACCACGCTGATGAGCAAGGGCATGCCGAACGCCCTCGCGGTGCTCGCGGTGGCCGAGCGGGGCGCGATGTTCGACCCGAGCGCCGTCTTCTACATGGAGAAGCTCGCCGTCGGCCCGATGTACGCCGACGTGGTCGACATCAACGCCGGCGTGGCCGAGAACATCCGCCGGATCGCCAAGGTCAAGGGCACCGACCCCGCCGAGGTGACGGTCTGCGTGCTGGACCGGTCGCGCCACGACGACCTCGTGAAGCAGATCCGGCGGACCGGGGCGGGCATCCGGTTCATCTCCGACGGCGACATCGCCGGGGCCATCGCGGCGGCCCGGGGTGAGTCGGACGTCGACGTGCTGATGGGCATCGGCGGCACCCCGGAGGGCATCACCGCGGCCTGCGCGCTGAAGTGCATGGGCGGCATGATGCAGGCCAAGCTCTGGCCCAAGGACGCGCAGGAGCGCGAGAAGGCGCTGGCCGCCGGGCACGACCTGGACCGGGTGCTCTTCACCGACGACCTGGTCACCGGCGACAACTGCTTCTTCGTGGCCACCGGCGTCACCTCGGGCGACCTGCTGCGCGGCGTGCGCTACCGGGCGGGTGGGGCGTACACCCAGTCGATCGTGATGCGTTCCAAGAGCGGCACGATCCGGGTGATCGACTCCTACCACCGGCTGGAGAAGCTGGCGCTCTACTCGGCGGTCGACTTCGACGGCCGCCCTCTGGCCGAGCAGGAGTGACCGCGACCGGGACGGCGGCGCCCCCGACGCTGTCGACCACGCGGCGGATCGCCGGCACCGGGCTGGCCACCGCCTCGGGGGTCGCGGTGGCCGTGCAGTCCCGGATCAACGGCGAGCTCGGCGTACGGCTGGCCGACGGGATCGCCGCCGCGGTGGTCTCGTTCGGCGTGGGCCTGCTGGTGCTGGTCGTGCTGGTCCCCGCCACCCCCGGTGGCCGGCGAGGGATGGCGGCCCTGCGGGCCGCACTCCGGGACGGCTCGCTGCGGCCGTGGCAGTGCCTCGGCGGGGTCTGCGGCGCTTTCCTGGTCGCCACCCAGGGGCTGACCATCGGCACCCTCGGCGTGGCGGTGTTCACGGTCGCCGTGGTGGCCGGGCAGACCGGCAGCAGCCTGCTGGTCGACCGGGCCGGCATCGGCCCGACCGGCCGGCAGCCGGTCACCCCGAACCGGCTGGTCGGCGCGGTGCTCACCGTGCTGGCCGTGCTGCTGGCGGTGGGCGACCGGCTCGGCGATCCGGGCGCCCTGGCGCTGGCCCTGCTGCCGCTGGCCGCCGGGGTGGGCATCGCCTGGCAGCAGGCGGTGAACGGCCGGGTCCGGGGTGCGGCCGGCAGCGCCATGACCGCCACGCTGGTCAACTTCACCGTCGGGACAGTGGCGCTGCTCGCCACCTTCGCGGTGGAGGTGGCGGTCCGGGGCCGCCCGACCGGGAGTTTCCCGGCCGAGCCGTGGCTCTACGTGGGTGGCCCCATCGGCATCGTGTTCATCGCGCTGGCCGCCGCCATCGTCCGGTTCACCGGGGTGCTCCTGCTCGGCCTGGCCACTATCGCCGGGCAGGTCGTCGGCGCCGTCCTGCTGGACGTGCTGCTGCCCACCGCCGCCTCCCACCCGACGCCGACCACCCTGCTCGGTGCGGGGCTCACCCTGGTCGCGGTGCTGGTCGCCGCCCTCGGACCGCCCCCGCGGCCGCTCATCCGCGCAGCGCCGCCACCGTCTCCTTGACCACCCGGTCCAGCGGCGTCGCCTCGACGCCGAGAGTGGCGGTGGCGGCGGTCGAGTCCAGCACGTACGGCCGGTCGAACTGGTAGGCGGTCTCCCGCAGTTCCCGGGCGAACGGGTTGGCCAGTCCGGCGACCCAGAGCACCGGGTACGGCATCCGGGTCAGTCGCGGCGCGGGCGCACCGACCAGGGCCGCCGCCCGGCCGGCCAGGTCCCGCATCGACACGGCGGGGGCGCTGGGCACGTGCCAGGCCCGTCCCCAGGCCCGCTCGTCGGTCGCGGCGGCGACGAGGGTACGGGCGACGTCGGGAATGTACGTCCAGGTGTGCGGGGCGTCCCAGTCGACCGGCAGGAACACCCGCTGCCCGGCGAGCACCCGGGGCAGCACCATCATGGCCAGCGAGGTGCCCTCCGCGCCGACGTAGTCGGAGCCGCGTACCTCGGTGATCCGTGCCCGGCCGGCCCGGTGTGCGGCCAGCGCGTCGGCCCACATCCGGTTGCGTACCCGCCCCTTGGTGCCGGTGGCGGCGAGCGGGGTCGCCTCGGTCATCGGGGCGTCGACCGGGCCGTACCCGTAGAGGTTGCCGACGGTGGCGAGCACGGCGCCGGTCCGCTCGGCGGCGGTGAGCAGGGCGGCGGCCAGCGGCGGCCAGTCCAGCGGCCACCGGTGGTACGCCGGGTTGGCGCAGTTGTACAGCGCCGCCGCCCCCTCGGTCAGCGCGGTCAGCCGCTCCGCGTCGGCGGCGTCGGCGGCGATCCGCTCGATCGCGGGGTGCGCGGGCCCGGTGCCGCGGCGGGTCACCACCCGAACCCGCTCGCCGCGCTCGGCGAGGAGGCGGGCGGTGGCGGTGCCGACGGGTCCGGCGCCGACGATCACGTGCAGGGCCATGGGGGCCACCCTTCGAAGCAGGAGTTCGGTGTGAGAGCACCGCTCTCGAAACAGAGCATGCCTCGCCATCGGGCCACTCGTCAAGAGCAGTGCTCTCGGTTTTGATTGGCGCTCTCACCCATGGCAGAGTGAAGGCATGGTCGCTCCCTCGCTCCGCGCCCGGGTCCGCGCCGGGATGATCGACGAGATCAAGGCCGTCGCCCGCCGCCACCTGGCCACCGACGGCGCCAACCTTTCGCTCCGCGCGGTCGCCCGGGACATGGGCATGGTCTCCTCGGCGATCTACCGCTACTTCCCCAGCCGCGACGACCTGCTCACCGCGCTGATCCTCGACGCGTACGAGGCGCTCGGCGACGCCGTGGAGGCGGCCGACGCGGGCACCGACCGGGCCGACCTGCGCGGGCGCTGGCACGCCACCTGCCGGGCCGCCCGGTCCTGGGCGCTGGACCACCCCGCCGAGTACGCCCTGCTCTACGGCAGCCCCGTCCCCGGCTACGCGGCCCCGGACGACACCGTGGCGCCGGCCCAGCGACCCCCGGTGACCCTGGTCGGCATCCTCCGCGACGGGGTGGCCGCCGGACTGCTCGCCCCGTCCGGCGAGGAACTGCCCGAACCGCTGCGGTCGGACGTGGCCGAGCTGGCCGCCCTGCTCGCCGTGGACCTGCCACCCGCCCTGCTGGCCCGGGGCATGGCCGGCTGGACCCAGCTGTTCGGGCTGATCAGCTTCGAGCTGTTCGGCCGGATCAACCGCACGCTGCCGCACCGCGACGAGTACTTCGACCACCAGACCGCGCTGATGGCCGACCTGATCGGCCTGCCCGCCGCCTGAGCCCGCCGAAGCCGGTCAGGTGCCGTCGGAGGAGTGGCCGGGGAAGAGGTGCGCGCTCGGGTCGATGACGACCGCCGCGTTGTTGATCGCGGTGGCCGCCTCGCCGAAACCGGTGGCGATCAGCCGGACCTTGCCCGGGTAGTCGGTGATGTCCCCGGCCGCGAAGACCCGGGGCAGGTTGGTGGCCATCGCGCTGTCGACCACGATGTGCCGCCGGTCCAGGTTCAGCCCCCACTCGGCGAGCGGGCCCAGATCGGCGGTGAACCCGAGCGCGGCGACCACGGTGTCCACCGGCAGCGCCTCCACCGCGCCGCCGCGTACGGTCAGCTCGGCGCCGGTGACCCGGTCCTCCCCGTACAGCCGGCTCACCTCGGCGTTGACCACGATCCGCACCGGCAGCGCGCGCACCCGGTCGACGGTCGAGGCGTGCGCGCGGAACCGGTCCCGCCGGTGCACCAGGGTCACCGAGCGGGCGATCGGGGCCAGCGTCACCGCCCAGTCGAACGCCGAGTCGCCGCCGCCCACGATGAGCACGTCCCGCCCGGTCAGCTCGGTCGGCTGCGGTACGAAGTAGACGATCCCGGTGCCCACGAAACTGTCGGCCACCGGCAGCGGCCGGGGGCTGAAGCTGCCCAGCCCGCCGGTGACCAGCACCGCGCCGCAGTGCAGCTGGTCACCGCCGGCCAGCCCGAGCACCGGCCGCCCGTCCAGGTACGACAGCTTCTCGGCGCGCACGCCGAGCAGGTACTCCGGTCGGAAGGGCGCGGCCTGGGCGACCAGGTTGGCCACCAGCTCGCGCCCCTTGATGGCGGGGAACCCGGCGACGTCGAGGATGAGCTTCTCCGGGTACATGGCGGTGACCTGGCCACCCGGCTCGGGCAGCGCGTCGATCACGGCCACCGAGAGCCCGCGGAACCCGGCGTAGTAGGCGGCGAACAGCCCGGCGGGGCCGGCCCCGATCACGGCGACATCGACCTCGCGCATGGCGTACCGTCCCGTCATTTCGCCAGGGGATCAACGCGTGCTGATCCCGACGGTAGGCGGGCCGGTGGCCGCGGGCAAGCATGTCCCGCCGGCGGGTGGACGTGCCGTCAGGGCGACGTGACCGGGGGTGAGCCGAGAGTGTCCCGCCCCGCGACCTCGGCCCGGCGACGGCGGAACAGGACCGCCGCGACGACCCCGCCGAGCAGCCCGAACAGGTGACCCTGCCAGGAGATGCGCTCGTCGGTGGGGAGGATGCCGAGCAGCTGCCAGCCGTAGAGCAGGCCGACCAGGAGCACCACGGCGAAGTTCCACCAGCTCCGCTCGACGATGCCGCGGGTGAGCAGGATGCCGAGGTAGCCGAAGATCACCCCGCTCGCGCCGACCACCACCGAGTTGGGCGAGCCGGTGAACCACACCCCCAGCCCGCTGACCAGGATGATCACCAGGGTGGACCAGAGGAACCGGCGGGTGCCGGCGGCCAGCACGAAGGTGCCGAGCAGGATCAGCGGGATGCTGTTGCTGTAGAGGTGGTTCCAGCCGGCGTGCAGGAACGGCGAGAAGAACACGCCGTCCAGCCCCTGGATGCGGTGCGGGATGATGCCGGCGGTGACGTCGAGGTCGGCGTTCAGGCCGACGTCGACGGCCTCGACGAGGAACAGCACCGGCACCACCGCGCACATGGCGACGAAGGCGCGGCCGAGGGAGGCGTAGAACGCCTCGGTGCCGAACCGGTGTGGGTCGCCGCCCGTCGGGCCGTCCTGCCAGGTCATCCGTCAAGAGCTATCAGCAATCGGGGCGGACCGCCACCCGAGCGCGGCACGACGACGGCGGGGCGTGCGAATCTCCGCACGCCCCGCCGTCGGTGTCCGATCAGTACCAGCCGGTGCTCTGCGAGTGCGCCCAGGCGCCGCAGGGGTCGTCGTAGCGGCCCTCGATGTAGCCGAGGCCCCACTTGATCTGGGTGGCCGGGTTGGTCTTCCAGTCGTCCGCCACCGAGCCCATCTTGCTGCCCGGCAGGGCCTGCGGGATGCCGTAGGCGCCGGACCCCTCGTTGTAGGCCTTGTGGTTCCAGCCGCTTTCCTTGGTCCAGAGCTTGTCCAGACAGGGGAACTGGTCGATGCCGAAGCCCTCGTCGAGCATGATCGCGCAACCGATCTTGCGGTTGCCGCTGAACTCCTCGCACGAGGACGGGATCGGCCCGTCGTACGGCTTGGCCGCCGCCTTCTCCGCGGCCTCCCGCTCCTTCTTGCGGGACGCGGCCGCCGCCTCGGCCTCCTTGGCCCGCTCGGCGGCCTCCTTGGCCGCCGCGGCGGCCCGGAGCTTGGCCTGGTACTCGGCGGCCCGCTGCTTGGCCGACGCCAGGCGGTGGTCGGCCTGGAGGTCGCGCTGGTACGCGTACTCCGTCCGGTCGACCTTGAGGCCGACCTGCGCGGTCAGGCCCTGTTGCTGGGTCTGTCGGTCTTCGCCCAGGTAGAAGCCACCGGCAACGCCCACGGAGAGTAGCGCGACAGCGGCCGTACGGGCGCCGAACCGGCTCCACAGCCGACTCACGAAGTGTCCCTTCGTCGGGGGCAAGGACACGGCGCGACGCGTGGCCCTGGAGCGGCCGCGCCGGCGCCGTGAGCGCCCCGACCCTCTCGGTCGCAGCCGACGCACCGGTGCTCGCAGCTCTCCGCCGGGCTGGTGGTGTGTCGTAAGCGCTCGATGGACACCATTGCGCACAGTGAGGCCGATGGGAAACCAAGGACGCCAAATGTGATCTGCACCACAAGGCGAGCCTCATCAAATCGGGACAAATTTCAGCCTTAGAGCGGAATGTCCTCCAGTAGATCGGTGACCATCGCGGCGATGGGAGAACGCTCCGAACGGCTGAGGGTGACGTGCGCGAAGAGGTGATGGCCCTTCAGCGCCTCAATCACCGCGGTCACCCCGTCGTGCCGCCCCACCCGGAGGTTGTCCCGCTGCGCCACGTCGTGGGTGAGCACCACCCGCGAGCCCTGACCGATCCGAGACAGCACGGTGAGCAGGACGCCACGCTCCAGCGACTGCGCCTCGTCGACGATCACGAAGGCGTCGTGCAGGCTCCGGCCGCGGATGTGGGTCAGCGGCAGGACCTCCAACAGGCCCCGCGAGGTGACCTCCTCCAGCACGTTCTCGTGCACCACCGAGCCGAGGGTGTCGAAGACGGCCTGGGCCCAGGGCGACATCTTCTCCGACTCCGAGCCGGGCAGGTAGCCCAGCTCCTGGCCGCCGACCGCGTACAACGGGCGGAACACGACGACCTTCTTGTGCCGGCGGCGCTCCATCACCGCCTCCAGGCCGGCGCAGAGCGCCAGCGCCGACTTGCCGGTGCCGGCCCGGCCGCCGAGCGAGACGATGCCGATCGACTCGTCCAGCAACAGGTCGAGCGCGACCCGCTGCTCCGCCGAGCGGCCGTGCACGCCGAACGCCTCCCGGTCGCCACGGACCAGCCGGACGGTCTTGTCCGGCAGCACCCGGCCGAGCGCCGAGCCACGCCCCGATTGCAGCACCAGGCCGGTGTGGCAGGGCAGGCCGGCGGCGGCGTCGAGGTCCAGCGTCTCCCCCGCGTACAGCCGGCCGATCTCCTCCTCGGCCAGCTCCAGCTCGGCCATCCCGGTCCAGGTGGGGTCGCTGGCCTGACCGTGCCGGTACTCGTCGGCCCGCAGGCCGACCGAGGCCGCCTTCACCCGCAGCGGCATGTCCTTGCTGACCAGGGTGACCTCGCGCCCCTCGGCGGCGAGGTTGAGCGCCACGGAGAGGATCCGGGCGTCGTTCGACTCGTTCCGGAACCCGGGCGGCAGCACCCCGTCGTCGGTGTGGTTCAGCTCCACCCGGAGGGTGCCGCCCTGGTCGTTGGCGGGCACCGGCCGGTCCAGCCGGCCGTGCTCCACCCGCAGCTCGTCCAGCATGCGCAGCGACTGCCGGGCGAACCAGCCCAGCTCGGGGTGGTGGCGCTTGCCCTCCAGCTCGGAGATCACCACCAGCGGCAGCACCACCTCGTGCTCGGCGAAGCGGTGGAACGCCGCGGGGTCGGAGAGGAGGACCGAGGTGTCCAGGACGAAGGCCGGGCCGGCTGGTCGGGGCTCCTCGGTGCCGGCGGACGCGGCGGCCGCGCGGCGACCGCGGGTGGTCCGGCGGGTGGTGGCGGTCGCGGCCGGGGTCTGGTCGGCACCGGCGGGGGTACGGCGAGTGGTCACAGGCCTGCTCCGCGGATGGGCACCCGGCCACCCGAGTTCCGCCTCGTCCGGTGCCCGGTGGACACGGGGTCGGATGCGGGCCCCGTGCGCGAGGTCGCAGGTCCGGGCTGTCCGGCTGGCCCGGGAGAACCCCGTGCCATGCCTAGACGCTAATCGCCGGAGGCCCGGTCGGCTAGGGGTGCGCGTGGATCACCGTTCGCGGCGCGGCGGACCGGCCGGGATGCATGCCCCCTGCGCGCATCCCGGCCGGCGGAGCCGTCGTCACCGGTCTGACGGCGGCTCCGACGGTGCGCGTCCGCCGCGGACGGCACACCGTGCTCTGGCGGGCCTCAGCCCTGCCGCCGGACCAGTGTCCCGGTCCGCGGCCCCCCGCCGGCCGCGCCGAACGAGGAGCCGGTGTACGTGGTGCCCTGCCGGGCGGCCAGCCCGCCGAACTGGGCGGTCGCGGTGGCCCGCCGGGCCGGGCCGGACGCGGCCCGGGCGGCG
>NZ_MUYZ01000609.1:0-1646 GCF_003013775.1 Micromonospora sp. MH33 | reverse complement strand
CGCGTCCACGCCATGCGCCTGCACGCCGCCGCCGCTCCCGGCCCTGGCCAGCCCGCCGTCGGAGAGCTGGAGATGTACCAGGCGGGGCAGATCGCCTACCAGCACTACCGCGCCGCCAGCGCCGTCGCCGGCGACGCGATGCTCACCGCTGACGGCCGCAAGCTCGCTCCGGTCAGCGACGCCCTCGCCCACCGCATCACCTACCTCGAGCAGGCCCTGGCCCACCTCGACACCCTCGACCCCGATCAGCGGCTACTCGCCGTCACCCTCTAGACCCCACCGCCCGCGCCCCGGCAGCCCGCTGCGGGCCCAGCCGAGCTGGATTTCCCAGCGATCGGTCCATGCCGTGTCAACCTGCGGGGTCGGCTTCCCTCTGCTGCCGCCGACGCACCGCACCTGCCTCAACGGCCAGCGGCCGCACCGCCTCACACAGCGGCGGCCAGTGCTCTACAGGCCGGGCGCCCCGGGTGTGGGGCGCTCGCTCCCGCCTGGCCTGCACAGGCCGCCGTATTCCTCTTCCAGCCCCTCTCCATCGGCAAGAAGTCCTCCCCACAGTGTCCGCGTCGAAGACGTGCTGCCCCGCGCGGAGCACGCCATGGCCTGCCCGGCCCACCGCCTCCCCGGGGCGCACGTCGCCGCGGGCGAGCGCAGCAAGCCGGACCTGGCTGGCATCTCCCGCCGATGTCGAGTCCTCGTTCTCACCGCACCCAGCCGGCGCCCGCCGGCCGATCACTCATTCCTTCCCACGCGTGCCCGCCACGCCCCGGCTGGCGACCGACCGGGCGCGGATCTCAGGGGAATGTCCCGAGATCCGGTCGTCGCACTTGATCAGCGACGCGGTCGAAGCGTGGATCACTGCTGACCTCCACACCAGGAAGGACGTGCCCATGACGGATGCAACACAGCCGGTGCCGGCGCACACGATGTTCACGGTCCTCGCCGCGCTCAGCGAGCTCGGTGAGGCCACTGCCACGGCCGTGGCCGAGCACGCCGGGCTCGGCTACTCCACGGCGACGGCGAAGCTGCGAGCCTGGGAGAAGACCGGGCAGACCGAGCGGTTCCGCAGCGAGGACAACCGCACCCTGTGGCGGTTGACCGACACCGGCCGCACCACCACCGCCACGCCACCCTCCACCCAGGAGCCGGCTGACACACCACCCGACGGGACCGCGATCACCACCTCGGACACCGCCACCCCGACCGATCCCTCCGGCACCGCTGGCGCGCCCGAACGGGACACCGAAGCTCCTGCACCGGCAGCCCGAGACACGGACGGCGCGTCCCCGGCCCTGGCTTCCACCGGTGGCGCACCTGCTCCGCTGGACACGGTCACGTCTTCCAGCGACGCCGACGAGCAGCCGCCCTCGGGAGAGGCGGGCCACGACCGCCAGCAGTCCGACACCGTGCCCGACGACGCCGACGCCGACGCCGACGCCGAGGGCGAGGACGCCGAGGGCGAGTCGAACCGCGACCTGGAGGGGCAGGCAGCCGCGACGGGGAACGGCCGCCGGGTGAAGGGCTCCCTGCGGGGTGCGGTACTGGACATCCACGAAGCCCACCCTGAGCGCGAGTACAAGACCAGTGAGCTGTGCAAGCTCATCGATGCCGCGAACGCTGGCAGCGGCGCGAAGAAAGCCAGCCAGGGC
>NZ_MUYZ01000608.1:0-1662 GCF_003013775.1 Micromonospora sp. MH33 | reverse complement strand
GGCAGGGCGCCGAGCCGGCGGGCCTGCAGTGCCCCCAGGCCGCGCTGGCCGCCGGCCTGCGGGTGCAGCAGGTCCACCACGGGCAGCGCGGCCAGGCCGAGCAGCACCGCGAAGAGCGCCGCCACCCCACCCATGCCCATGCCCAGCGCGGGGAAGAGCAGCACCACGGTGGGCAGCAGGATCACCACGGCCACCGCGCCGGCCAGGGTCACCGCGACCACCGGCCAGGGGCCCTCCCGCCGGGTGGCCAGCGCCGCCAGGCCGGCCAGCGCGCCGGCCAGGGCGGGCAGGGTGGTCAGGTACGCGCCACCGGGCACCAGCACGGCGAGCAGCACCCCGAACAGGGCCAGCCAGACCAGCCCGCCGAAGGCCAGGGCGGCCGGGCCGGCCCAGCGGCGGGTCAGCGCGTACCAGGTGAACAGGATCGCGGCGGCGAGCGCCACCACGGCGAGCCGGTACCAGACCGGCCGGTACGGGTCGAGCAGCTCGGCGTAGCCGGGGCGGACGGTGGTGACCGCGGTCCAGAGCAGCCACGCGCCCAGCGGGGCGGCGACGACCGGCACCAGGGCCAGCCCGGCGCCGGCCGCGAGCCGCCCGGCGGTAGCCCGGCCGCGCCGGCGCAGCAGCCAGCCGAGCGCGCCGACCGCGAGCAGGGCGGCCAGCGCCAGCGGCAGGGTCAGCCAACCGGGGTAGCGGACCAGCCCGCCGGGCACCGGGAAGTAGGTGTCGTCGTGGTCGGAGCCCAGGTCGCGCAGGTCGGTCCGGCCGAACTCGCGGGCCAGGCCCAGGGCGTTGTCGCCGTGCATCTGGAGGCTGCCCCGGTTCATCGCCGCCGGCACGTCGAGCGGGGTGTGGTAGACCGCGCCCCCGTCGATGTACGCCGAGTTCAGGCCGACGAACCGCTGGTCGAGGAAGGCGGTGAAGTCGGTGTCGTTGGGCAGCGCCCGGTAGATCTCCACCGCGAACGAGGTGCCCACCGGGTGCGGGGCGGCCCGGCCGAAGGCTTCCACCAGCTTCGCGTTGTTCCGGGACGTCTCGAACATGATCACGGGACCGGTGGAGCCGCGCGCCTCCAGGTTGAGCACCACGCCGCCGTCGGCGGCCAGCGGGTGGTCGGCGGCGAAGCCGGCGGCCCCGCAGAGGCACGCCTCCTCGGCGTCGGTGAGCACGAGGACCACGTCGTTGCGGGGACGCGGGCCGGCGGCCAGTGCCCGGGCCACCTCCAGGATGGTGGACGTGCCGGCGGCGTCGTCATTGCCGCCCGGCCCCGACTGCACCGAGTCGTAGTGGGCCACCAGGAAGACCCGTCCGGTGGGTTCGGTGCCGGGCAGCCGGGCCACCACGTTGCGCACCCGGGCCAGGGTCGCGCCGCCGGCCGCCCCGCTGAGCTGCCCGGCCTCCGGGGCCACGGTGTCCTGCACCTCGGTCTCCAGGCCCAACCCGCGCAGCGCCCCCACGACGTGCTCGCGGACCTGGTCGTTGGCGGCGCTGCCGGCCACGTGCGGCCGCGCCGCGATGACCTTGACATTCTGGTACGCCCGTTCGGCGCTGAACGCGTCCGCGGGCGCGTCGGCGGGGCGCGGTGCCGGGGTGGCCAGGTCGACCAGGACGCCGGCGCCGACGGCGAGCAGGGCGGCGAGCGCCGCGAGCGCGGCGGGCAGC
>NZ_MUYZ01000607.1:0-1663 GCF_003013775.1 Micromonospora sp. MH33 | reverse complement strand
TCCAAGCCGTCATCTGCCTGGCCCGGCGCCGCACGAACGTGCTGTGGGCCCTCATCCGCGACAACCGCGCCTGGCAGGAGCACCCACCCGCCATCACGGCTTGACACGCTCATTGAGAGTCCTTTCACGCTCGTGGACTCGGTGATCAAGGGCCGGCACGGGTAGGGAGCCTGGGATGTCGGCATCCGGCGGGTTGCCGCAGGCTGCCCCCACCCATGGAGGTGCGAATCCAGGCCATCGTGGACGGCAGGCAAATGGCCGTGCTGGGCCGCTCAGCGGATTCGGGGAACCGGCATGGGGGCCGGTGCGATCGAGAGCCGGCGGGACACGGCCCGCATCAGCGGCAGGAAGGCCGCTCAGCATCTCCGACGTCGAGTCCAGCGATCCGGCGGGAAGGCCGCGCTGGTGCGCTCGACGAGGGTCAGAGTAGCACCGGGTACCGACACGTCAACGTGCCGTGAAACTGCTGTCGAGCCAATTAGGTTCGGCGCTGCCTACAGAGCGATGCGGTTTACGACCGATCGCTGAGCCGGCCCGGTGTACTCGGTGAGGCTGAAGCGGCGATGCTCATCGGTGGGATGCACGGTAACGGCGACAACGCTCTCGTCTTCGAATCGCAGCGTGAAGACGGGGTCGAGTTCGCACAGGAATGCAAACGCCTCGCGGTCCTCGTCGCTCTCGCTGACCAGGCGACCGTCAGCCTCCCAGCCGCCGGTGACGGCGGCAATCGCGATGGCCACCTCGACGCTGCCGAGCAGGGTGGAAGAGTTCGCCCACAAGTCCAGCCAGCAGCGGCCCTCGAAGCGGTCCATACCGTCATCTTTCCGGGGCGAGGCCCAGCCGGCTGCCGGCTGTGATCCGACAACTGATGTGCGACGGGGCTCTGCCAGGTGAAGTGCGACAGATGCAGCGATCTAGGTGCGGCAGGATGGCCGCCGTCATGCCAGGCCGAAGTCGGCGGGCCTTTCGGCAGCTTTGACTCTGAACGCAGTCGTTAGGGCCTCGTCTTGGGGGCCGAGGAGGCACTCCAGATCATCGTGCCTGGACTCGGCGTAGTCACCGTCCAAGTCGTGCTCAATGAGGTCTGCTACTAGCTCGGCGAGTTCCGTCAATCCGAAGTACCGCATCGCGTCCATGGCTCGTTTCAGACGGAAGATCTCGTTCACCTCGACAGCGAAGCCCAAGCCACCACCCATCGCTGAGTTGTAGACACGCAGCAGGTACGAAAGCTGCACGATGCCTCGTGGAGTGCCCTCGGGAGCCTCGCCATCAGCGCCGTAGTCAGCCGCAAGGTTCCAGATAATGTGTAGTTCATCCAGTCCGGCGCGCTTCCACAGCGCCTCCACCTCATCCACGGCGCTCCCGAGTCCCATGCGAGCGGCTTGTGTCATGAGGTCGGATCACAGACGCAGGGTATCGGGCGGGCAACCCTGCCGGTCGGCGCACGTCCACCAAGCTCAGCCGCACTATCCGCCGCGATTAGCGCGCTGAGGTGTCGCAGATCAGTCGGCGGACGAGTGTCGCGCATCAGTCGACGGAGGACACGGCCGGCTGCCGGCCGAGTGGGAGAACTTTCCTTACATCGATCAAGGCGGCCCTTGACGGGCCGCACGCGCCGCCGCCTGGGCGCGCGCCGGCCGCTGCCGCTGTCGCTCTGCGGCCG
>NZ_MUYZ01000606.1:0-1688 GCF_003013775.1 Micromonospora sp. MH33 | reverse complement strand
GCGCGCCGCCGCGCGCCTGCGCGCCGACGTTCTCGCCGGGCACCCCGCATGAGTACGCCCCGACGCCCCGCCCGGAGGAGCCGGTGAGCACCCTGCGCGCGCTGGCCCAGGCACAGGCGGTCGCCGCCGGGGTGGCCCAGCCGGTAGCCACCGTCCGGCACCTGCACCTCGCCGACCGCCCGCTGGTGCTGGTGCCGCTCGCCCTGGCCGGCGAGGCGAACGCCCCGCTGGCGGCCCTGGTCGGGGCCGCGCCCGACGAGGCCCGGCTGCTGGTTGTGCCGCAGCCCCGCAACCGGGACCAGCGCTTCGCGTTCGCGGCCGAACTGGCCGGGATCGTGCTGCCGTACCTCGACGAGTTCCGGGGAGTCAGCGAGGCGGTGCCGGTCGACCGGGGCAAGGACGTCCGGTACCGCTACGCCGACGCCCCGCAGCTGCTGGTGCCGAACCCGGCCGGGATCACCTTCCTGCGACTGTTCGGCCGCTCCACCCGGTTCCGCCGGCCGGACGGCGAGCATCCGGTGCACCCGTCGGTGCCGCTGCTCGGCCGCTGGCTGACCTTCTTCGCCGAGCGCGCCGAGCACCCCGGCTCGGCGGCGCTGGTGGCGTTGACCGAGGCGCTGACCCTGCACTGGGCGACCGGGCAGAGCGCCGTCGAGGACCTGCACCTGCCGGCGCTGCTGGGCTGGCTCGACCCGCCGCCCGGGCGCACCGGCGCCGAGGCCGCCGCCCACGCCGAGGACCCGGCGCGCTGCCCGCCGGCCGGCCCGGCCACCGACCCGGACTTCGACAACCACCGGCTCGCCCCGGCCATCGAGGCGTACACCCGCGCCAAGGACGACCCGGTCGCCCGGGCGGCCGCGTACGCGGAGCTGGAACGGCTGCTGCGCGACCAGTTGACGCCCACCTGGGAGCTGATGTGGCGCGGCGTCGGGTTGCTCCGTGCGCTGCCGCCCGGGGCACGGGTGGCCGGCCGCTGGGACGGCGACAAGGACGCCTTCACGGCGCACGCCGAACACGTCGACGCGGGAGGCGGCCCGCAGCCGCGCCGCGACGGGGCGGTGGCCGCTGCGCTGCGCCTGCACCGGCTGGAACGGGCGCTCACCTCCTACGCGGTGCAGCGCGCCTACGACGACCCGCTCGTCATGGCCGAGCACCGGCTGACCGGGGAGGCGTTCGTCGGCGACGTGACCCTGGCCGACCCGAAGCGGGTGGACGACACCGGCAAGCGGCCGGTGCTGCGCCCGCGGATCCAGGTGGTCACCACCGAGCCGGTGCTCGTGCCGGTCGGCGCGACGCTCTACTCGCCGGCCCGGCCGGGCCAGAAGGCGAAGGTGGTCTTCGTGACCCCGGCTGCCGACGGCAAGACCGAGGTGGTGCTGGAGCTCTCCGGCGGGATGGGGCGCGGGCTGAGCGCCCCGCCGGGCACCGTGCCGGAGGTGGGGGAGCGGCTCTGCCTCACCACCCTGTCGGACGGCTTCCTGCCGGCCGGGAACTTCCCCGCCCCGGAGGAGACCCCCTGGACCCACGGCGGCCCGCCGGCCGCGGCACCCGCTCCCGCGGCCCCGCTCCCGGTCGCCGACGCCGACCCGGCCGAGGACTGGTCCTGACGCGGGGCCGGCCGCGCCCCGGCCGCGCACGGCGGACCAGGTGCGGCCGGACCGCGACGCTCAGCTGAGCGCGGCCAGGGC
>NZ_MUYZ01000605.1:0-1708 GCF_003013775.1 Micromonospora sp. MH33 | reverse complement strand
AACCCCCCGCACTGCGATACGACACCCGCCAACCACCATCAACCCACACCACCGACGGCTCCACCCCAGCCGCCCACCCCGACGACGACCCAACCCCGCCATCGGCCGAAGCCGCACCAGCCCACTCGAACGCCGCCGGCCCCCCAGGCAACGACGACCCCCCGGTACGCCGACGCTTCGCGGCTGGCCCCGCTGCGGCGCGCTCCCGGCGCTCCTTCCGCACCTCAAGCTGCTCGATCAGCTCACGGAACTTGGCGTCGGTCTTGCCCGTGTTGACAAGCCGGTAGGCGTGCGTGGGTATCTCCGACACGTCGTATAGCGAGTTGGCTTCCAGGTAGGCAGCCTTGGCTGCGTCGTCCAACGGCTTCAACGGCGCCTTGACCACCACGAAAACATTGTCGACGAGACCCGGTCCGACCCGCCGCTTTCCCACCCGCAGGGTGATCGCCGTCCCCGCGGACAGATTCACCTCCAGCCCATCGGCTGTCTTTCCCGGACCGCCGACCCGAAGATCGATGGGTTTGGGAAGTGCGGCATTAGCTATCAAATTGTCGTGGAAAACAATTGCATCGTCAAGCGACCATCGATCCCACGACTCCCAGAAGGCGTTTTTGCGCTGCCACTCGATGTCGCGCGCAGCGGGGGCGGGATCGGTCAACCTCAGATACAGGACCTGCCCCCCGTACCGCTCGGCCGGGATCTCCGCAACCGCGAGGGGTCGATCATTGAGGTCATACCCGACTTCGAGAACAACCTTCGCCATGCCTCTGGGAATGACAAACGGAGTTCCGTCGGCAAATTTGGCCCGCGCGATAGAGGCTCTCTTGGTGGCCTTTCCTTCATCACCCTCACTGAACCGCACGTTCAAAACGCCGCGTTCGCCCACTGTCGTCACCATGCGGAAGGAATCCTTGAACGACGGCTTGTCGAATTCCAGCGTCCGTTCCGCTCGTTCCGCCTTGCGCAGCCGCTCGATGTCGTGCGCGGTGGGGGCGGGATCGGTCAACTGTAGGTACAGTGCCCGCCCCCCGTTCCGCTCGGCCGGGATTTCCACAACCACGAGGGGCCGACCGCCGGTGTCATACCCGACTTCGAGAACCACGTTTGCCATATCAGCCTGGCTGAACGACGATCCGTCGGCCGCTCTGGCCCGCGGGATATAGGAAGGCCTCTTGAAGGACCCGGTTTCATCGCGCTCACCGAAGTGTGCACTCAAATGACCCGAGCTGCCCACTTTCGCTGCCCGCCGGAAGGAGTCAACGAAACCAGGCTTCTCAAATTGCCAAACTCGGGTGGGTACTCTTTTCCGCAATTCCTCCAGCTCGGCGCCCTCGAACTCGCGGTCGAGTTTCCGGTAGATGAAACTCTCGGTGCCGTCGGCTTCGGTGTACGGGATTCTGGCAAAACCTACGCCCTGCCCGTCGACGGCCTTCCCGAAGTCGACAGAGACCCCATCGCCGGGGGCGACAAGTTTGCCGAGATTCAAAATAACATCATTGCCGCCAATATTGAGGTGCAGACTTGTGCGGTATTTGGTGTTCGTGTGGGCGCCGGCGGTTAGGCGGAGGGTGAATGAGGATTCGAGTTCCGGGCTCTCGTCCTGCCAGCCGCTGTCTTCGTGGAGACTGTTGAGGTATCGACGATATTCTGAGATTTCCTGCGCCTGGCTGCGCAGGGAGACGGGCCGGCCGCCGCCCTCACGCCGGCC
>NZ_MUYZ01000604.1:0-1734 GCF_003013775.1 Micromonospora sp. MH33 | reverse complement strand
CCGGTCGCGGCCCGCCGGCCGCCCCGGCCCGGTCCGCGCCGCTCGGCGTGCAGTGCTTCGCGCTCGCCGACACCCCCGTGGGCCGGTTCGTCTCCGACACCGCGAGCGACGCCGCCGCCCTGGGCCGTGGCGCGCTCGACACCGCCCTCGACGTGGGCGGGGAGATCGCCGGGACCGCGCTGGAGGCGGCCTCCGCGGTCGTCGACCGGCTCGCGCCCGGCCTGCTGGAGTTCCTCCGCGGCGGCGCGCTGGTCCGGCTGCGCGAGCTGCTCTGCACCGGCGTCAACGCGCTGCTCGGCCGGCTGCTGTCCGGCCTCGCCGACCTCGACCCGATGTCCGCGATCGAGTCCACCTTCACCGGGCTCGCCCAGGGCGTCCGCGACGTCCAGGCCCGGCTCGGCGGCGCCGCCCGCTCGACCGTCGGCGCCCTGCTGCGCCCGGTGGTGGCCGCCCTCCAGGAGTGGGACGGCCCCATCATCCGAACCCTGCGGACCGCCGCGGACACCGTCAACGAGGTCTTCACCGGGCTCTGGGACCACCTCGCGGTCCCCGCGCTGGACCTGCTCGGGGCGGCCGGCGGCGCGGTCTGGGAGTCCTTCACCCGGCTGGGCGGCTGGCTCTGGGACCTCACGGCGCCCATCCGCGCCGGCGCGTCGTACGCCTGGGACTGGCTCTCTACCCAGTTCGGCCTGGCCTGGGACAGCACCGAGGGCGCCCGCAGCTGGCTCGGCAATCTCGCGAACTCCGCCTGGGAGACCCTGCGGGCCACCATCGAACCGATCCGAACCCCGCTGATGGTGGTCGGCGGCATCCTGGTCCTGCTCTCGCCGCTGGGCCCCGTGGTGGTGCTGACGCAGGTGCTTCCGCCGCTGTGGGACGGGCTGACCTGGCTCTGGGAGAACTGGAACACCCGCGAGATCCTGGTCGCCGCCCGGCAGGTGCTCCAGGACCGCATCCTGCCCACCGTGATCCGCGAGGTCACCGGGGCGGCCGACACCCTCGCGGCCGCCGCGGCCTGGCTCGCCGACGTGGCCGGCCAGGTCGGCACCGCGATGGGCGGCGTGCTGGGCGCATTCGGCGCCAGCACCTGCCTCACCGCCGTGTCTGCCCTGCTCACCGGGGTGGCCAACCAGTTCACCAGGATGGCCGCCTGGGCGCGCGGCGGGTTCAGCAAGCTCACCGAGGCCCTGCACGCCGTCTTCGACGCGCTGGTCGCCATCTTCCAGCCCATCCTGGACTTCCTGGTCCGGCTGGCCGTGGTGGTGGCCAACCCGCTCATGCTGCCGGTCGTCATCGGCGCGGTGATCTGGCTGCTCTGCCCGGACGACCTCAAGCCGCCCGTGATCAACTTCGTGCTCGACCTGCTCATCGTGGCGATCGGCGCGCTGCCCACCCTGCTCACCGGCCTGGGCCCGCTCGGCGCGCTGCTGCGCGAGGGCGTCGTCGGCTTCCTCACCCAGCTCCGTTACGGCGAGCGGATCGGCGACCAGCAGCGCATCGATGCCAGCAACAAGATCGCCAACCTGGCCGCCGGCGGGGGAGTGTCCTTCGTGGCCGGCATGGCCTGGGGCATCGTGCAGGGCGTCGTCGACGGCCTCATCGACCCGTTCCGGCTGCTGTTCATGCTGGCCCAGCTCCTGGTGGCCGCCGCCCGCGCGGTGGCCCGGGTGGTCCAGTCGTACGCCCCGGGCATGGCCCTGGTCCGCGCCCCGCCGGCCACCGCCGGCCCGGCCC
>NZ_MUYZ01000603.1:0-1744 GCF_003013775.1 Micromonospora sp. MH33 | reverse complement strand
CCCGCCAGCCACCCGGGCGGGCGCACCCGGCGCTCCGGTCCCCGTGCCGGCCCCGCGGCCCGGCCCGGCCGGCGACGCCCGGGGCCAGGTGCTGGACGTGCCCCGCTACGCGCAGCGGCTGCACGCCGGCGGGGAGACCCGCTGGGGCGGCGGCGGGGACTCCTGGTGCAGCCCCACCTGCGTCTCCATGGTGCTCGACTTCTGGGGCGCCGGCCCCACCCCGGACCGGTACGCCTGGGTCGCCCCGCCGGGCCCCCGGCCGGTGGTGGTGCACGCCGCCCGGCACTGCTACGACCACGCGTACGCGGGGGCCGGGAACTGGGCGTTCAACACCGCGTACGCGGGGCTGCACGGGGTGGACGCCTTCGTCACCCGGCTGCGCTCGCTGGCCGAGGCGGAGCGGTTCGTGGCCGCCGGCATCCCGCTGATCGTCTCGGCGGCCTTCACCCGGGGGCAGGTGCCGGGGCTGGACTACGACACCCGGGGGCACCTGATCGTGCTGGTCGGCTTCACGGCCGACGGCGACCCGGTGCTCAACGACCCGTACGCCCCGGACGACGAGGGAGTCCGCCGGACCGTGCCCCGGGCGGCGTTCGAGGCGGCCTGGCAGGGTGGCAGCGGCGGGGCCGTCTACGTGGTGCGGCCGGAGGCGGTGCCGCTGCCCCCGGCGCCCGCGCAGGCCAACTGGTGACCCAGCCGCAGGCCACCGGATAGGTCAGGGGCCGACCGGCCAGATCGTCAGCCCTCCGGACGGTCGCAGGCAGACCAGCGCCGTGCCCGAGTCGGCGCACTCGTCCCAGGAGCCGGGCAGCACGGCCCGGATCCGGGCCTCCCCGGCCGCCACGTCCAGTGCGCCGACCAGTGTCCGGTCGCCGGTCAGGCGGCGCAGGCCGAGCAGCCGGGCCGGGTCGCCCTCGAAGCCCGTGGTGCGCCAGCGGCCGAGCCGGGCGAGGGTCCGGCCGGTCGCCGGATCGAGCACCGACAGCTCCAGCTCCAGCCCGACGCCGGGCTCGGCGCCGAGCAGCCGGCCGCCGACCGGCGCCATCCCGACCCACCGGTCGTCCACCCAGCTCGGACGACCGGTGGCCGGGTCGAGGGCGCGTACCCCGCCGACCTGGTCGCGGATGCAGACCATCCCGGCGCACTCGACGAACCAGACCCCGGCGCGGGGCTCCACCGGCACGTTCCAGCGCCGGTCCAGCCGGTCCAGCCCGTACGCGGTGACCGTGCCCGGCGCGCCGTCGACCAGCAGCAGGCCGGCCACCACCTGGGTGAACCGGTAGGAGACCCGGTCCGCGGCCGGCGGCACCCGGCCGGCGTGCACCAGCGCACCGGAGTCCGCGTCGTGCACCTCCACCCGGCCGTCCGGGGTGACCAGCACGATCTGCGTCACCCCCCGGTCGCCCGTCCGGTACGCCACCCCGTTGCTGGGCAGCGGCAGCGACCAGCGCACCGCCCCCGAGGCCGGGTCGACGGCCAGGACCGTGCCGGTCCCGGCCGCGCGCGGGGTCTCGAACAGCACCCCGCCCGACCCGGTCGACACCGGGTAGCCGGACTGCCGCCAGCGCACCGCGCCGGTCGCCGGGTCGAGCAGGGTGGAGCGGGTGTCGCCGGCCCCGGCCGGGCTGCTCGTCACCAGCAGCCCGCCGGCCACCGTGCCGAGCCCGAGCACGTGGTCGCCGGCCGGCAGGCTGAACCGCCACAGCGGCTCCCCGCCGGGCAGCCGGTGCCCGGTGACCACCCG
>NZ_MUYZ01000602.1:0-1749 GCF_003013775.1 Micromonospora sp. MH33 | reverse complement strand
CGGCGTGGTGGCGCTGCGCCGGCTCGGGCCGGTCGACGCCGACGCGATGTACCGGCTGCACGGCCGGCCCGAAGTGGTGGCGAACCGGGTCCCGCCGGTGGCGCCGGACCGGGCGTCGATCGAGCGGCGCTGCCGGCTGGCGGAGAGCCACTGGCTGGCCGGCCGCTCGGCCGACCTCGCGATCCTCGACGCGGCGACCGGCGCGGTGGCCGGCGGCTGCGCCCTGGTCTACGACGAGCCCGCCACCGGCCAGGCCATGCTCGGCTACAGCCTGCTGCCCGAGGCGCGCGGCCGAGGGCTGGCCACCCGGGCGGTGGGGCTCGTCGCGGGGTGGGCGTTCGACGTCGGGCTGGCCCGGCTCTGGGCCGGCACCCGGCCCGAGAACGTCGCCTCGCAGCGGGTGCTGACGAAGACCGGCTTCCAGCGGGAGGGGCTGCTGCGCGGCCGGCTCCCCGGCCCGGACGGGACCCGGGCCGACTCGCTGATCTTCGGCCTGCTGTCGACCGACCGCACCAACTGACGGCGGAAGCCGTGGTGGTCGCCCACCACGGCTTCCGGCGGTTGTGTCCCGCGGGGTGGTCAGGGGTCAGGTGTCGAGCGAGATGATCCCGTAGTCGTAGGCGTGCCGGCGGTAGACCACGCTCGGGCGGCCCGACTCCTTGTCCTGGAACAGGTAGAAGTCGTGGCCGACCAGTTCCATCTGGAACAGCGCGTCGTCGACCGTCATCGGCTCGGCGGGGTGCACCTTCGCCCGCGCGATGTGCCACGGCTGGTCGTCGTACTCCTCGTGGCCGCCCTCGTCGGGCCGTTCCGCGACGGCGGTGGCCGTCCCGTGCCCGTTGAGGGTCGCCAGGCCGGGCCCGTCGAGGTCGGCCACCGGCAGGTCGGCGGTGGCGGCGGCGACGGAGAGCGGCGCGTGCCGGCCGCGGTGCACCCGGCGGCGGTCGGCCGCCCGGCGGAAGCGGGTGTCCAGCTTGGCGATGGCGGCGTCCAGCGCGCTGTAGAAATCGTTCGTGCAGGCCTCGGCCCGGATCACCGGACCGCGCGTCACGCAGGTGATTTCCACCCGCTGGCAGTGATCGGCCTGGCGCGGATTGCGCTCGTGGAACAACTCGACGTCCACGCGAATGAGCTTGTGGTCGTAGCGTTCGATCTTTGCGAGCTTCTCAGCTACGTGCACCCGGTAATGGTCCGGCACTTCAACGTTACGGCCCTTGACCACGATGTCCACGTGACCTCCCTTGTTCGGACGGTCGTTCGGTCCGGATCTTCCGGTCGACCCACCCAGGGAGAACCCCGTTCGGCGTCGACCGGTGGTGTACGGCTACGCCTCCTTCCAGTGCCGGGGGAAGGTTGGGAAACCTCCTACCCCCGACACGAAAACGCTAACTCCTGTTCGGCCACCAGTCACCCCCAGTTGTCGGGAGAGGCCGCGAAATTTAACAGCTCATACACCATGGGGTGAAACGGGAACACGAAGCGTCACTGATGGTGCCGTTTTTGCGTTGCGGCGAGCACGGCCGCGACCTTTGGCGTCATTCCCGCGTCGCGCAGAACACGACTCACCGCCGCCAGGGTGGCCCCGGTGGTGACGATGTCGTCGAGCAGCACCACGGACCCGTCCGCCCCGCCGGCCCGGCGCAGCCGGAACGCCACGTCTGCCGCGGCCGCCCGGCCGGCGCTGTCCAGCGCCACCGAGTCCGGCCGGGGCAGCGCGCGCAGCGGGCGGAGCACGCGTACCGGCCAGCC
>NZ_MUYZ01000601.1:0-1760 GCF_003013775.1 Micromonospora sp. MH33 | reverse complement strand
GGGGAGATCTCGGTGGGTGGTCGTCAGCTGGTCGGGCTGCCGGAGGAGGAGGTGCGGCGGCTGCGGGGCCGGGACATGGCGATGATCTTCCAGGATCCGTTGTCGGCGTTGCACCCCTACTACTCGGTGGGGAAGCAGATCGCGGAGGCGTACCGGGTGCATCATCCGCGGGCCGGGAAGCGGGAGGCCCGCACCCGGGCGGTGGACATGCTGGGCCGGGTTGGCATTCCGCAGCCGGGGAAGCGGTTCGATCAGTATCCGCATGAGTTCTCCGGGGGTATGCGGCAGCGGGCGATGATCGCGATGGCCCTGGTCAACGACCCGGACCTGCTGATCGCCGACGAGCCGACCACGGCGTTGGACGTGACGGTGCAGGCGCAGATCCTGGATCTGCTCAGTGATCTGCAGGCCGAGTTCCGGTCGGCGATCATCCTGATCACCCATGACCTGGGTGTGGTCAGTCAGGTGGCCGATGACGTCCTTGTCATGTACGGGGGCCGGGCGGTTGAGCACGGCAGTGTGGAGCAGGTGCTGCGGCGGCCGCAGCATCCGTACACCTGGGGGTTGTTGTCGAGTGTGCCGTCGTTGCACGGTGACGCCGACGCGGACCTGGTGCCGATCAAGGGCAATCCGCCGTCGTTGATCAACTTGCCGTCGGGGTGCGCGTTCCACCCGCGCTGCCGGTACGCCGACCGCAACGGCGACCGCTCCCGCACGGAGGTGCCCGAGCTGCGGGCGGCCGGGGAGGCGGGCCACCTGGTGGCCTGCCACCTGCCGGCCGAGGAGCGCACCCGGCTTTACCAGCAGGACATCGCCCAGGTGGGAGTGGCCCGATGAGCACCGAGACCGAGCCGCTGCTGCGCGTGCGGGGGCTGACCAAGCACTTCCCGGTGCGGGAGGGCTTCCGCGCCAAGGGCGCCGTCCGGGCCGTCGACGGCCTGGACTTCGACGTGCGGCCGGGGGAGACCCTGGGCCTGGTCGGGGAGTCCGGGTGCGGGAAGACCACCACGGGCCGGATGCTGGTGCGTTTGCTGGAGTCGACCGCGGGCACCATCGAGTTCGCGGGGCGGGACATCACCCACGCCCGGCGGGCGCAGTTGCGGCCGCTGCGGCAGGACCTCCAGATCATCTTCCAGGACCCCTACGCGTCGCTGAACCCCCGGCACACCGTCGGGCGGATCGTGGCCATGCCGTTGCAGGTCAACCGGATCAACCCGCCCGGCGGCGTCAAGAAACGCGTCCAGGAACTCCTGGAACTGGTCGGGTTGAACCCCGAGCACTACAACCGCTACCCGCACGAGTTCTCCGGCGGGCAGCGCCAGCGCATCGGCATCGCCCGTGCACTCGCGCTGCGCCCGAAGCTCATCGTCGCCGACGAACCCGTCAGCGCACTGGATGTCTCCATCCAGGCGCAGGTCATCAACCTGCTGCGTGACCTGCAACGCGACCTCGACCTGGCGTTCGTCTTCATCGCCCACGACCTCGCCGTGGTGCGGCACTTCTGCCACCGCGTCGCCGTCATGTACCTCGGCAAGATCGTCGAGATCGGCGACCGCGACGACATCTACACCCGCCCCCAACACCCCTACACCCGGGCGCTGCTCTCGGCCATCCCCGACGTCACCACCCTCGGGCCGGCCGGACGCATCCGCCTCACCGGCGACGTACCCACCCCACTCAACCCACCGTCGGGCTGCCGCTTCCGCACCCGCTGCTGGAAGGCCCAGGAACGCTGCGCCACCGAAGAACCCGCCCTGGTC
>NZ_MUYZ01000600.1:0-1761 GCF_003013775.1 Micromonospora sp. MH33 | reverse complement strand
CGGTGGGCCGCGCGGCACGCGGACGGACGGAGGTGGGCATCCGGCTCAGCCTGCCATGTCGCGCCGCCGCCCGCTCTCCCCCGTTTCGGCGATCAGCTCGCCGGCCTGCGCGTCCGTCCGCTCCCCGCCCGGCGGCACCCCGGCGGGGGACGCCTCCGCGAGCAGCGCCAGCACCGCGCGCGCCACGGTGCGGGGCACCTCCAGCTGGGCCACGTGCCCGACCCCGTCGAGCAGCAGCAGGCGGCTGTCCGGGATCACCCGGGCGGCCTGCGGCGCCACCCGCACGTCGACCAGCCGGTCCTGCCGCCCGCCCACCACGAGCGTCGGCACCCGCACCGTCGACGCCAGCCGCCACAGCGAGCCCGACCCCGGCAGGTACGACCGCAGGAAGCTGGAGACCAGGCCACGGAACGTACGGACGTAGGCGGCGGCGTAGTGGGCCGCCTCGTAGCGGATCCGGATCTCCTCGACCGCCTCCAGCCGACGTTGCTCGCTGATCCGGGTCAGGTCGGCGATGCACGCCTCCATCACCTGCTGGGCCATCACCTCGGGAGCGAGCTGGGCCAGCCGCCAGGCGGCCAGCCGCTCGCCCCGGGGGATCGCCAGCAGCGGCAGCATCCGCCCCTGCAACGAGCGCCGGAAGTCCAGGAACGGCAGGGCCGGGGAGATCAGGGTCAGCGTCCGGACCAGGTCCGGCCGCAGCGCCGCCACCCGGACCGTGACGGCGCCGCCGAGCGAATTGCCGAACAGGTGCACCGGCCCCCGGTCGCTGTGCTCGATCCAGCGGACCACCCGGTCCGCGAAGGCCGGGACGGTGTAGCGCCGGCCGGGCTCGCTGCGCCCGAAACCGGGCAGGTCGATCGCCTGGCCGTCGAGCCGGTCGGCGAGCAGGCCGGCCAGGTCCGTCCAGTTCTGCGACGAGCCACCGAGGCCGTGCACGTAGAGCGCCGGCTCGGCGCCGGGAGCGGTGGCCGGGGTGTCCCGCACGTACGTCACCGTGCCGTCGAGCCGGACGTTCCGGCCGGGCCAGGGCGGCGGGACGTGGTGCGCGGGCAGGAGGTGGTCCGGCCAGAGGGCGGCGGGCTTCATGGCTCCAGTCTTCCCGGACCGGCCCGGCCCGACACCGGCTCAGGCGAGCAGCGCCTCCAGCCGGCGGTTCACCGCGGCCAGGGTGGCCCGGACCACGGCCTGCCGGGGATCCCCGGCGACCAGGGCCGAGCCGGCAAGCTGCTCCACCCAGCCGTCGCAGACCAGCAGCACCACGACGGTCGCCACCTCGCAGTTGCCGAACGGCACCACGGCGGCGTGCTCGACGAAGCACCGGCCCCGCTCGCCGGCCGGCGCGGCCCGGCCGAGCAGATCGTCCACCGCGGCGGCCGCGGCCACCGCGCAGAGCCGCAGCACGTAGCCGTCGACGGCCGGTCCGGTGGAGTGGCCCTCCGCCGTCCGGTCCCCGGCGATCAGGCGGACCTCCACGGTGGCGTCGAGGCCGAAGGTGCTCACCTGGACGTGGTCGATCACCACCCGGGGCCCCGGCAGGCCGCCGGTGTCCAGCGGTCGCGACGGCGCGGTCTCCGTCGTGCTCATCTGCCCACCGGAGTACGAGGTGCCGAGCGTGACCGGGCTGCCGGTGGGCGTGCCGGTCGGGGCGGTGGCGAGCGAGGACTCCTCCACCGCGGCCCGGCCCCGGTGGCCGCTGGCCTGCCGCCGGCGGCGCGGCGGCTCGACACCCGGGTCGGTGCCCTCGGCCGGCGCCTCGGC